>NZ_JAIUHJ010000007.1:0-282159 GCF_020165105.1 Mesorhizobium sp. CA5
AGGAAGCTCCTGGTCGTCCTCAACGCTATCATTCGCGACAAAACCGCATTCGCGTGAACACAGTTGCCATTCCGTGAGATTGATGCTTCGCTACGGTGCGGAACAAGGCTTCTAAAAGCCCCTCTGCCCCCTCTGCGGCGTCGCATTCTTCGGCAGAGGTAACGGAATGGATCCTAGGGTCTTCGCTCCGCTTCGCGGAGCTTCGCCCTAGGATGACGACATTGGCCTATAGCGGCACGACCTTACCCTCGGCCAACGTCACGCGCCGGTCCATGCGCGAGGCCAGCTCGTGGTTGTGGGTGGCGATCAGCGCCGCGAGGCCCGATTGCCTGACCAGCGCCTCCAGCGCATCGAACACATAGGAGGCGGTGACCGGATCGAGATTGCCGGTCGGCTCGTCGGCCAGCAGCACCAGCGGCGCGTTGGCGACCGCGCGGGCAATGGCGACGCGCTGCTGCTCGCCGCCGGAAAGCTCGGCCGGCCGGTGCTGCGCGCGCTTGCCGATCTGCATGTAGTCGAGGAGCTGCGCCGCGCGCTCGGATGCTTCCTTGCGGCCGAGCCCCTTGATCAGTTGCGGCATCATGATGTTCTCGAGCGCGGAGAACTCCGGCAGCAAATGATGGAACTGATAGACGAACCCGACATCGTTGCGGCGGATCGCAGTGCGCTCCTCGTCCGACAGCCGTCCGCACGCACGGCCGGCGAGGATCACGTCGCCGGCGTCGGGCCGCTCCAATAGCCCCGCCGTGTGCAAAAGCGTCGACTTGCCGGTGCCCGACGGCGCCACCAGCGCCACCATCTCGCCGCGCCTGAGCGAAAAGTCGGCGCCGTTCAAAATGGTGAGCTTGCGCGGCCCCTGGACGTAGTGCCGCTCGACGCCCTTCAACTCGATAATGGCCTCGGCCATCATTCGTACCTCAAGGCTTCGACGGGATCGAGCCGGGCGGCCCGCCAGGCCGGGAACACCGTCGCGAGGAACGACAGGCCAAGCGCCATGATGACGACATAGGTCGTCTCGCGCGGATCCATCTTCGCCGGCAGCTGGCTGAGGAAATAGAGCTCGGGATTGAACAGGATCCTGCCGGTCATCCAGGAGAAGAACTGGCGGATCGATTCGATGTTGAGGCAGATGACGACGCCAAGCAGCACGCCGGCGATCGTCCCGGTGACGCCGATCGCCGCGCCAGTCATCAGGAAGATGCGCAGAATAGCGCCGCGCGAGGCGCCCATCGTGCGCAGGATGGCGATGTCGTGGCCCTTGTCCTTCACCAGCATGATGAGGCCGGAAATGATGTTGAGCGCCGCCACCAGCACGATCAGCGTGAGAATCATGAACATGACGTTGCGCTCGACCTGCAGCGCCGAGAAGAAGGTCTCGTTGCGCTGGCGCCAGTCGACGAGGTCGACCGGCCGCTGCGCCGCCTGCTCGACCAGCGGCTTCAGCGCGTCGACATTGTCGGGATTGTCGACATAGATCTCGATGGTCTGGGCTCGCCCGTCCATGTTGAAATAGAGCTGCGCTTCCGAGAACGGCATGTAGACGATCGAGCTGTCATATTCCGACATGCCGACCTCGAAGATTGCCGCCACCTTGTAGCCCTTCATGCGCGGCGTGGTGCCGAGCGGCGTCACATCGCCGTCCGGCGAGATCAGCGTGATGGTGTCGCCGAGCACTAGCCCGAGGCTTTCGGCCATGCGCTTGCCGATCGCCACGCCGTCGCCGGTGTCGAAGCCGTCGAGCGTGCCCTGCTTGATGTTGCTGGCGACGATCGAAATCTTGCCGAGATCCTCGCCGCGGATGCCGCGCACCAGGGCGCCCGTGCCGCCGCCGACATTGCCTTGCGCCAGGACCTGGCCGTCGATCAGCGGGATGGCGTATTTGACGCCCGAAACACCGTTGATGCGGCTCGCCACCTGGGCGTAATCCTCCAGCGGCGAATCGAGCGGCTGCACGATGAGATGGCCGTTGACGCCGAGGATGCGGGTCAGCAATTCGGCGCGGAAACCGTTCATCACGGCCATGACGACGATCAACGTCGCGACGCCGAGCATGATGCCGAGAAAGGAGATCGAGGCGATGACCGAGATCACCGTCTCCTTGCGGCGCGATCGCAGATAGCGCCACGCCACCATGCGCTCGAAGCCGGAGAAAGCGCCCGCCGCTGACCTGGCCGCAGCCGCCGCCTCGTTCATGCGGCGATACCCAGGCGTTTCTTGGCCTCGGCGATCGGCAGCGTCTCGCGCTCGCCCGACCTGCGGTTCTTGATCTCGATCTCGCCCGTGGCCACGCCTCGCGGACCGACGATCACCTGCCACGGCAGGCCGATCAGGTCGGCGGTGGCGAACTTGCCGCCCGGCCGCTGGTCGGTGTCGTCATAAAGCACGTCCTTGCCGGCGGCAGTCAGCGCCGTGTAGAGCTCGTCGCAGACACGGTCGCATTCGCCGTCGCCGACCTTCATGTTGATCAGGCCGATATCGAAGGGCGCCACCGCTTCCGGCCAAATGATGCCGTTCTCGTCATGGCTGGCCTCGATGATCGCCGCGACCAGGCGCGATGGACCGATGCCGTAGGAGCCGCCAGAGGCGAAGTGATCCTTGCCGTCAGGGCCGGTCACCTTGGCGCCCATGGGCTTGGAGTATTTCTCGCCGAAGTGGAAGATGTGGCCGACCTCGATGCCGCGCGCCGAGACCTGCTCGCTTGGCGGAACGTTCGCCCAGGCCGCCTCGTCATGCATCTCATCGGTGGCGGCATAAGGCGTCGTCCACTTCTTCACGATATCGCCGATCTCGGCATCGTTTGAGAAGTTGGTGCCGGCGCCCGGCACGTCGAGGGTGAGATAAGCGCGGTCGCAGAACACCTGGCTCTCACCGGTCTCGGCCAGGATGATGAACTCATGGCTGAGATCGCCGCCGATCGGACCGGTGTCGGCGCGCATTGGAATGGCCTGCAGGCCCATACGTGTGAACGTCCTGAGGTAGGAGACGAACATACGGTTGTAGGCGGCCTTGGCGCCCTCGAAATCGAGGTCGAAGGAATAGGCGTCCTTCATCAGGAACTCTCTGCTGCGCATGACGCCGAAGCGAGGGCGCACCTCGTCGCGGAACTTCCATTGGATGTGGTAGAGGTTGAGCGGCAGGTCCTTGTAGGACTTCACATAGGCGCGAAAAATCTCGGTGACCATCTCTTCGTTGGTCGGCCCGTAGAGCATGTCGCGGTCCTGGCGGTCCTTGATGCGCAGCATCTCCTTGCCGTAGTCGTTGTAACGGCCGCTTTCGCGCCACAGATCCGCCGACTGGATGGTCGGCATCAGGATTTCCAGCGCGCCGGCGCGGTTCTGTTCCTCGCGGATGATCTGGCAGACCTTGTCCAGCACGCGCTTGCCCAATGGCAGCCACGAAAAGCTGCCCTGCCCCTGCTGGCGGATCATGCCTGCGCGCAGCATCAGCCGATGCGAGACGATCTCGGCCTCGCGGGGATTTTCTTTGAGAATGGGCAGGAAATAGCGCGACAAACGCATGGACTGGTCCGTGAGTGAAAATGGCGGCGCGGGAATCGGCGCAACCGAGGCTGCTTGCCCGGGCTTCATAGCCATTTCATGGCCGAATGGAAACCCGAGTGCCCCAAAGTATCGAGCCTTCTGCACCTTACCAAAAAGGCGATTTTGGCTGCAAAGTGCCGCAAATGGCTATTTGATCGATTCACAAGCAAGCCCTGCCGCACTATTGTGCAGTGCAGCACGATATTGCCTGTTTCGAGGCAAAATTCTTCGTGACATTTTCACCTGCCTTGGTCTAGTGTGCGCCGATAACCGAGAGGGCGGAGAAAAATCTGCTCTCCTACGCGGTCAAAGTCTTGGGAGGATGCGATCTAGGCGCGGTAACTCGCTGCCGCCGGACACCGGAAACGGATCGGACGCGTTTAAATTGCAAGGCCTTGTGCCTTGCATTTTTTTTGTGCAATCATCTGCTTAGCGCGATCATCTGCCAAACAGCGTCAGCCATGGTTAGCCGTCGAATTCGGAAGCCGGCTTCCGAATTCAACCTTGGCGCGCATATGCTGCTTAATACTTGCGGAGACTGTATCTTCAGCGTCAGTGATGGGCATTCGGACTAAAGTCCGGCATGATCCGCATGATATCGTCGAAGCTGAATCCCAGGCCCATCGTCAGGCCGTAGAGAATGCCCATCACGACCACCGTCACGGTCGTCGCGCGGGCGAAGGCGCGCAGCATGTGCGGGCCGCGCGGTGCGCTGGAAACGGTGCCGAGCGTGACATCCTGGTCGTCGTCCTGGGTGCGCAGGCTGAACGGCAGAACGACGAACAGCACCAGCCACCAGGTGACGAAGAACAGCGCGGCGAACAGGATCCAGTTCATGCCTGCTCCAGTTCGACCAGCGTGCCGAAGAAATCCTTGGGATGCAGGAACAGCACCGGCTTGCCATGCGCGCCGATCTTCGGATTGCCGTCGCCAAGCACACGCGCGCCGCTTTGCTTCAAATGATCGCGAGCGGCCAGGATATCGTCGACCTCATAGCAGACGTGATGCATGCCGCCCGAAGGGTTCTTCTCGAGGAACGCGGCGATGGGCGATGCCTCGCCCAGCGGTTCCAGCAACTCGATCTTGGTGTTGCCGACATCGACGAACGCCACGCTCACACCATGCTCCGGCAGCGCCTGCGGCTCGCTCAGCCGCGCGCCCAGCGTATCCCGATAGGCTGCCATTGCCGCGGCCAGATCCGGCACAGCAAGCGCGACATGGTTCAGGCGTCCAAGCATCGGCCGTTTCCTCAGGCAGTAGGCAGTAGGCAGTAGGCAGTAGAGAAGAAGCAAATTTGGCGAGCTAAAAAGCAATCGCCTTTCCTATTGCCTACTGCCTAGTCCCTACTGCCTACTCCCTCATCTCGTAACAAACACCGTCACCAGCGGCTTCTTGCCCCAGGCTTCGTTGGCGGCGCCGCGCACTGCGCGGCGCACCGCCTCCTGGACCAGGTCGAGGTCTTTTCGGCGCTGACGCGGAATGGAGTCCACCGCGCCGATTGCCGCATCGAGCATCAGATCCTCCAGCGTCTCGCCGCGGGCATCCGCTTCGGCGACGCCGATCGCCACCAGGTCGGGGTCGCCGGCAAGCTCATATTTGTCGTCGAGCACGACATTGACCGCGACATGCCCGGCGAAGGAAAGCTTGCGACGGTCGCGTATGCCCATCGCTTGGTCGGTGCCGATCAGCGAGCCATCCTTGTAGAGCCGCCCGAACGGCACCTGGTCGATGATCGTCGCCGGCCCTGGCCAGAGCCTCAGCATGTCGCCGTCGCGCACCTGCGCCACCTGGCCGATGCCCGACATCGACATCAGCGAGCCCTGCGCCACCAGATGCGCCGCCTCGCCATGCACGGGAACGCCGATCTGTGGCCGCACCCATTCATACATCTTGCGCAATTCGCTGCGGCGCGGGTGGCCGGAGACATGCACCAGCGCGTCGCCGTCCTCGATGATCTTCATGCCGAGATCGATCAGCCGGTTCTTGATCTCGAGGATTCCCTTCTCGTTGCCGGGAATGGTGCGCGAGGAAAACACCACCGTATCGCCAGCCGTCAGCGCCACCGACTTCATCTCGTCGCGCGAAAGCTTGGCAAGGGCAGCCAAGGGCTCGCCCTGGCTGCCGGTGCAGATGATCACCAGGTTCTCGCGCGGGATATAGCCATAGTCTTCCTCGGCGATGAACTCCGGCAGCCCGTCCATGTAGCCGAGCTCGCCCGCCACATCGATAACGCGCTTCAGCGATCGGCCGAGCACGAGGCATTGCCGGCCGGCATCGCGCGCCGCCTTGGCGATCGAGACGATGCGCCCGACATTGGAGGAGAAGGTCGTGACCGCGACGCGCCCCTTCGCGCTCTCGATGACGCCCTTGAGGCCTTCGCCGACAGCGACTTCCGACGGCGACTCCCCTTCCCTCAGCGCGTTGGTGGAATCGCAGATCAGCGCCAGCACGCCCTTGTCGCCATAGGCGCGGAAACGCGCCTCGTCGGTCTTCGGGCCGATCGTCGGCGCCGGGTCTATCTTCCAGTCGCCGGTGTGGATCACGGTGCCGGCGGGCGTGGTGATCGCCAGCGACATCGGCTCGGGAATCGAATGCGCCACTGGAATGGCCTCGATCTCGAAAGGTCCGATGGTGAATTTCTCGCCGGCCCGGTAGATCGACGCCGGGATCTTCGGCGCGCCCTGCTCGCCCTGTCGCTTGGCTTCGAGCAGGCCGGCGGTGAACGGCGTCATCCAGACCGGGACTTTAAGCTTCGGCCAGATATCGAGCAGCGCCCCGTAATGATCCTCATGCGCATGGGTGATGACGATGCCGCGCAGGCCGTCGATATTCTCCTCGATGAAGCGCGTGTCGGGCAGGATGAGATCAACGCCGGGATGTGCCGAGTCCGGAAAGGTGACGCCGACATCGACGATGATCCATTCGCGCGCGTCGGCAGGCCCATAGCCGTAAAGGGCGAAGTTCATGCCGATCTCGCCGACGCCGCCCAGCGGCGCGAAGACGAGCTCGGCGTTTTCTCTATTCGCCATCAATTCTTTCCTTCCTGGCCGCTTTGGCCAAGTCGTTGGCGCAAACCCGGGAAAAGCGTGTCACCGCTTTCCGTCCGGAATTGCACAGAACAAAATTATGCCCGGGCCGAGGCGACCGCGCCGAAATGCACGTCGCCGGCCGCGATCGTCAAAACCGATCCCTCATCGTCGCGGATCACAAAACGGCAGTCCTCGTCAATGGTTTCGAAGACGCCGCGCACCACATTGCCGTCAATTCTGACAGCAACTTCGCCGCCGAGCCCTGCCGCGCGGGCAAGCCAGCGCTTTCTGATAGCATCGAGCCCGCGCCCGTCATCCCATAGGCGGGCATTCTCGCTCCACGCATCCGAAAGCGCCAGGAACAGCGTTTCGGCATCGCAAGTCGCGCCCAGCGCCTGCAGCGACGTCGCCGGATAAGGCAAATCCTCAGGGTAAGCCACGACATTGACGCCGATGCCGATGGCGACGGCGAAGCGGCCGCCATCGAGCATCGCCGATTCCAACAGGATGCCGGCAAGCTTGGCGCCCGACGCCAGCACGTCGTTCGGCCATTTCAATTCGAAGCGGTTGCGGCCCTGGCTCGCGCCGTCGACGGCGACGGCGATCCGGCCCTTCGGCACGACGGCGTCGAGCGCGTCGGCCAGCGCAAGCCCGGCGACGAAGCCGAGCGTCGCGGCAAGCCGGAGCTCGCCGCCCGGAACCAGAAGCAGCGTCGCCGCGAGATTGCCCTCCGGCGTTGCCCAGGCGCGGCCACGCCGGCCGCGGCCGCTCTCCTGCTTCTTCGAAACGACCCAGAGCTTGCCGGGATCGCCGGCGCGCGCGTGTTCCAGCGCCAGCGCGTTGGTCGAGCCGACGCTGTCATGCGCCTCGAGCCGGAACCCCTCCGACGCCGCGGTTGGAGCCAGCCGAAATGCCATCCCGTCAGAAGAAGGTCTTGGCGGCGGCTTCGGCATAATTGCCGATCGGCCCGCCGATCAGCACATAGAACAGCACGAAGGCGCCGCTGACGCCGAGCACGAGGCGTAGCTCGCTGGCCATCGGCACGAAGCCGCCGACCGGCTCGTCGAACCACATGATCTTGATGATGCGCAGGTAATAGTAGGCGCCCACCACCGAGGCCAGCACGCCGATAATCGCCAGCGCGTAGAGATGCGCGTTAATGGCGGCGAGGAACACGTACCACTTCCCCCAGAAGCCGGCGAGCGGCGGAATGCCGGCCAGCGAGAACATCAGGATTGTGAGGATTGTGGCCATGATCGGGTTGGTCGAGGCGAGACCGGAAAGATCGCTGATCTGCTCGACATTGCCTTCCTTGCGCCGCATGGCGAGGATGAAGGCGAAAGTGCCGAGCGTCATCACCAGATAGATCAGCATGTAGATGGCGACGCCGCGCACGCCGGCCTGGCTGTTGGCGGCAAGGCCGACCAGCGCGTAGCCCATATGGCCGATCGAGGAATAGGCCATCAGGCGCTTGATGTTGGTCTGGCCGATGGCCGCGAAAGCGCCAAGCGCCATCGAGGCGATCGAGATGAAGACGACGATCTGCTGCCAGTCCGAGGCAATCGGCTTGAAGGCGCCCATGGTGACGCGCACGATCAGCGCCATCGCCGCCATCTTCGGGGCGGCTGCCAGGAACGCGGTGATCGGCGTCGGCGCCCCCTCATAGACATCCGGCGTCCACATATGGAACGGCACGGCCGAGATCTTGAAGGCGAGGCCTGCCAACACGAACACCAGGCCGAAGACGAGGCCGAGCTGGCGCTCGCCGCTGCCAAGCGCCGTCGCGATTTCCTGGAAGCCGGTATTGCCGGTGTAGCCGTAAACGAGGCTGATGCCGTAGAGCAGCATGCCCGACGACAGCGCTCCGAGGACGAAGTATTTCAGGCCGGCTTCGGTCGAGCGCAGATTGTCGCGGTTGATCGCCGCCAGCACATAGATCGCCAGCGACTGCAGCTCGAGCCCGAGATAAAGCCCTATCATGCCGTTGGCCGAGATCATCAACAGCATGCCGAGCGTGCAGAGCAGCACCAGCACCGGGAATTCGAACTTGTCAAAATGCTCCTGGCGCGCGAAGCGCATCGACATGATGAGCGTCACCGCCGATCCGATCAGCGCCAGCATCTTCATGAAGGCGCTGAAGGAATCCTGCACGAAGGCGCCGCCATAAGCAGCGCCTTGCGTGCCGGAGAAGCCAAGCCAGAGGCCGGTCATCACCAGCACGAGGACGGCCAGGCCGGTTACGGTCATGGTGCTGTTGGAGCGCGAATAGGCCCCGATCATCAGGAGCGCGAGCGCACCGACGGCGAGGATCAGTTCCGGCGTCGAGAGCGAAAGGCTGGAGAGAAGGTCCGGCGTCATGGTCTATTCCCCAGTCAGTTCGCCGCCGCGGTCTGCGCGGAATTGATGGATGCGGTGACGTTGGTGACGAGCGTCTTGACCGACTGGGCCGTCGCGTCGAACACCGGCGCCGGGTAGACGCCGAAGAAGATGACCAGCACCACCAGCGGGTAGACGATCGCCTTCTCACGCGGCGAAAGGTCGAGCAGGTTTTTCAGGCTGTCCTTGCTCAGCGCGCCGAAGATCACCCGGCGATAGAGCCACAGCGCGTAGGCCGCCGACAGGATGACGCCGGTGGCGGCGAAGAACGCCACCCAGGTGTTGAGCTTGAACACGCCGAGCATGGTCAGGAACTCGCCGATGAAGCCGCTGGTGCCGGGAAGGCCGACATTGGCCATGGTGAAGATCATGAACACGGTGGCGTATTTCGGCATGTTGTTGACGAGACCGCCATAGGCGTCGATCTCGCGCGTATGCATGCGGTCGTAGATGACGCCGACGCACAGGAACAGCGCGCCCGAGACGAGGCCGTGGCTGAGCATCTGGAAGATCGCGCCCTGCACGCCTTCCTGGTTCATAGCGAAGATGCCCATGGTGACGAAGCCCATATGGGCGACCGACGAATAGGCGATCAGCTTCTTCATGTCCTCCTGCATCAGCGCTACCAGCGAGGTATAGATGATGGCGACGACCGAGAGCGTGAACACCAGCGGCGCGAACATCGCCGACGCCTCCGGGAACATCGGCAGCGAGAAGCGCAGGAAGCCGTACCCGCCCATCTTCAGCAGGATGCCAGCCAGGATGACGGAGCCCGCGGTCGGCGCCTCGACGTGGGCGTCGGGCAGCCAGGTATGTACCGGCCACATCGGCATCTTCACTGCGAAGGAGGCGAAGAAGGCGAGCCACAGCCAGGTCTGCATGTTGGCCGGGAAATTATGCGTCAGGAGCGTCGGGATATCGGTGGTGCCCGATTGGAAGAACATCGCCATGATGGCGAGCAGCATCAGCACCGAGCCGGCGAGCGTGTAGAGGAAGAACTTGAACGAGGCATAGACGCGCCGCTTGCCGCCCCAGACGCCGATAATGATGAACATCGGAATCAGGCCGGCCTCGAAGAAGACGTAGAACAGGACGATGTCGAGCGCGCAGAACACGCCGATCATCAGCGTCTCGAGGATCAGGAAGGCGATCATATAGGCCTTGACCCGCTTCTCGATCGCATCCCAGGAGGCCAGTATGCAAAGCGGCATCAGGAAGGTGGTCAGGATGACGAACAGCATCGAGATGCCGTCGACGCCCATGTGGTAGGAAATGCCCGAATCCAGCCAGGCGTGCTTCTCGACAAACTGGAAGCCGGCCTGCGAATTGTCGAAGCCCGTCCAGATGAACAGCGAGATGACGAAGGTGAACGCCGTCGTGATGAATGCGATCGCGCGGATGTTGCGGCGCGCGTTTTCGCTGTCGTCGCTGATGAACAGGATGAGCAGAACACCAACCAGAGGCAGGAAGGTGACCAGCGAGAGGATTGGCCAGTCGGTCATCAGAGCATCATCCAGGTGACGAGAGCGGCCACGCCGATCAGCATGGCGAAGGCATAGTGATAGAGATAGCCGGTCTGCAGCTTGACGACCCTGTTGGTGACGTCGACGACGCGCGCCGAGATGCCGTCGGGGCCGAGGCCGTCAATGACGGCGCCGTCTCCGGTCTTCCACAGGAACCTGCCGAGGCGCTTCGCCGGCCGCACGAACAGGAAGTCGTAGAGCTCGTCGAAATACCACTTGTTGAGCAGGAACGCATAAAGCAGGCGATGATTGGCGGCGACGCTTCGGGGAAGTTCCGGCGAGCGGATATAGAATTTCCAGGCCACCGCGAGGCCGATCAGCATGGCGACGAACGGGGCGAGCTCTACCCAGAGCGGCAATTCGTGGATCTCATGCAGGATGTGGTTTTCCGGCAGCGTGAACAGCGAAGCCTTCCAGAATTCGGCGTAACCCTCGCCGATGAAGGCGCCGTGGAAGATGATACCGGCAAACAGCGCGCCGGCGGCCAGCACATAGAGCGGCACCAGCATCACCGGCGGCGATTCGTGGACATGGTGCATGACCTCGTGGCTGGCGCGCGGCTCGCCGTGGAAGGTCATGAAGATCAGCCGCCAGGAATAGAAGCTGGTGAAGCAGGCGGCGACCACCAGCAGGATAAAGGCGAAGCCGGCGACCGCATTGTGGCTGGCGAAGGAGGTCGCGATGATGGCGTCCTTGGAGAAGAAGCCGGCGGTGCCGATCACCGTTGCCGGAATGCCGACGCCGGTCAGCGCCAGCGTGCCGACGATCATCATCCAGTAGGTCGCCGGGATGAGCCTGCGCAGGCCGCCCATCTTGCGCATGTCCTGCTCGTCGGACACGGCATGGATGACCGAGCCGGAGCCGAGGAACAGCAGCGCCTTGAAGAAGGCGTGCGTGAAAAGGTGGAAGATCGCCGCGCCATAAGCGCCGACGCCTAGCGCCACGAACATGTAGCCGAGCTGCGAGCAGGTCGAATAGGCGATGACGCGCTTGATGTCGTTCTGGACGAGGCCGACGGTCGCCGCGAAGAAGGCGGTGAATGCGCCGATGAAAGTGACGACGGTCAGCGCCGAATGCGACAGCTCGAACAGCGGCGAAAGCCTCGCCAGCATGAACACGCCGGCGGTCACCATGGTCGCCGCGTGGATGAGCGCGGAGACCGGCGTCGGGCCTTCCATCGCGTCCGGCAGCCAAGTGTGCAGCGGCACCTGCGCCGACTTGCCCATGGCGCCCATGAAGAGCAGCAGGCAGACCACCGTCAGCGCCGTCTGTTTGTCGAGCGCTTGGCCGAGGAAAGTGAGCACGGCAGCACCCGCCGGCGCGCCTTCGGCCGGCAGGAAGGATGCGGCATTGGCGAACACGGTGCTCAGATTGACCGAGCCGAACAGCACGAACACGCCGAAGATGCCGAGCGCGAAGCCGAAGTCGCCGACGCGGTTGACGACGAAAGCCTTGATGGCGGCGGCATTGGCCGACGGCTTCTTGTACCAGAAGCCGATCAAGAGATAGGAGGCGAGACCGACGCCCTCCCAGCCGAAGAACATCTGGATGAGATTGTCGGCGGTCACCAGCATCAGCATCGCGAAGGTGAACAGCGACAGATAGGCGAAGAAACGCGGCCGGTTCGGATCGTAGTGCATGTAGCCGATCGAGTAGATATGGACCAGCGCCGACACGGTGTTGACGACGACCAGCATCACCACCGTCAGCGTGTCGATCCTGAGCGCCCAGGAGGCGTCGATGCCGCCCGACTGGATCCAGCGCAGCACCGGCACGGTGAACACTTCGCCATGGCCGAAGCCGACGGTGAAGAAGGCAACCCACGACAGCACCGCCGCGATCACCAGGAAGCCGGAGGTGATGTATTCGGAAGCCTTGGCGCCGAGCGAATTGCCGAACAGGCCGACGATCAGGAAGCCAAGCAGCGGAAGGAAGACGATAGCCTGATACATGATGGTTCCCGTCAACCCTTCATCGCGCTCACGTCTTCGACCGCGATCGAGCCGCGGTTGCGGAAGAAGACGACAAGAATGGCAAGACCGATCGCGGCTTCAGCGGCTGCGACCGTCAGCACGAACAGGGCAAAGACCTGTCCGACGAGGTCGTGCAGAGCCGCCGAGAAAGCGACGAAGTTGATGTTGACCGCAAGCAGGATGAGCTCGATCGACATCAGGATGACGATGATGTTGCGGCGGTTCAGGAAGATGCCGAACACGCCGAGCGTGAACAGGATCGCCGATACGGTCAGGTAATGTGCAATGCCGACGACCATCTCAGATACCCTCGCCCGATTTGACCTTGCGGATTTCCATGCCCGTCGCCGGCGTGCGGGCGACCTGCGCGGCGATCGACTGCCGCTTGACGCCTTCCTTATGGCGCAGCGTCAAGACGATGGCGCCGATCATGGCGACCAGCAGCACAAGGCCGGAAATCTGGAAATAATAGAGGTAGTCCGTGTAGAGGATGTCGCCGAGCGCCGCCGTGTTGGAGCGCGTGGCGAGATCCGGCGTTGCCTTGGCGACCGTCGAGGCGAGCTGCGGTGCGAATGTGTAGCCGCCGAGCACGACGATCAGCTCGGCCGCCAGGATCAGCCCGACCAGCGCGCCGATCGGCGCGTATTGCAGCGCGCCCTCTTTCATCTCGGCAAAGTCGACGTCGAGCATCATGACGACGAACAGGAACAGCACCATAACCGCGCCGACATAGACGACCAGCAGGATCATCGCCAGGAACTCGGCGCCGGTCAGCATGAACAGCCCCGCGGCGTTGAAGAAGGTGAGGATCAGGAACAGCACGGAATGCACGGGGTTGCGCGACGAAATGACCATGAAGGCCGACGCCACGGCGATAAAGGCGAAGAGGTAGAAAAAGGCCGCCTCTAGTCCACTCAGCATGGGTTCCCCCGGGTTCCAAATTCCGACTCCGACCCGCCTCCGGTTCGAAACCGCGTGTTCCTTAGACGGACGACGTTGCGCCGTCCACTTTCTTGTTCTTTCTCCCCGTTTACGGGGAGAAGGTGGCCCGAAGGGCCGGATGAGGGGCACGCCAAGTTTCCAGAAGCTGGCGCCGCCCCTCATCTGCCTGCCGGCATCTTCTCCCGGTTTACGAGGAGAAGCACGCTAATCACCTATACGGCGCATCCAGCGCGATGTTGCGCGCCAGCTCCCGCTCCCAGCGATCGCCGTTCGCGAGCAGCTTTTCCTTGTTGTAGTAGAGCTCCTCGCGCGTCTCGGTCGCGAATTCGAAATTCGGCCCTTCGACGATGGCGTCGACCGGGCAGGCTTCCTGGCAGAAGCCGCAATAGATGCACTTCACCATGTCGATGTCGTAGCGCACGGTGCGGCGCGTGCCGTCATTGCGGCGCGGGCCGGCCTCGATGGTGATCGCCTGCGCCGGGCAGATCGCCTCGCAGAGCTTGCAGGCGATGCAGCGTTCCTCGCCGTTCGGATAGCGGCGCAGCGCATGCTCGCCGCGGAAGCGCGGGCTGATCGGCCCCTTCTCATGCGGATAGTTGATCGTTTCCTTCGGCGCGAAGAACTGGCGCATCGACAGGAAGAAGGCGCTGACGAAATCCTTCAGCAGCAGCGATTTTGCGGCCTGGGCCAGAGCGGACATCACGCAAACCCCGTGATCTTGAGGAAGGCCGCGGTGGCCACGACCATGAACAGCGAGATCGGCAGGAAGACTTTCCAGCCCAGCCGCATCAGCTGGTCGTAGCGGTAGCGCGGCACAAACGCCTTCACCATGGAGAACATGAAGAACATCAGGCAGATCTTCAGCACGAACCAGATCACCCCAGGTATCCAGGTGAAGGGCGCGAAGTTGAACGGCGGCAGCCAGCCGCCGAGGAACAGGATGGTCGCCAGCGCGCACATCAGGACGACGGCGACATACTCGCCGAGGAAGAAGAGCAGGAACGGCGTCGACGAATATTCGACCATATGACCGGCGACGAGTTCCGATTCCGCTTCCACCAGGTCGAAGGGCGGACGGTTCGTCTCGGCAAGCGCGGAAATGAAGAACACCACGAACATCGGCAACAGCGACAGCCAGTGCCAGTCGAGGAAGGTGTTGGGCAGGCCAAGCCGCGTGCCGAGACCGTCTTGCTGCGACATGACGATGTCGGAGAGGTTGAGCGAGCCGACGGTGAGCAGCACGGTGACGATGACGAAGCCGATCGAGACTTCGTAGGACACCATCTGCGCGGCCGAGCGCAACGCGCCGAGGAACGGATATTTCGAGTTCGATGCCCAGCCGCCCATGATCACGCCATAGACCTCGAGCGAGGAGATGGCGAAGACATAAAGGATGCCGACATTGATGTTGGCGATCGCCCAGCCCTCATTGACCGGAATGACAGCCCAGGCCGAAATCGCCAGCACCGCCGAGACCAGCGGCGCCAGAAGGAACACGCCCTTGTTGGCGCCCGACGGGATCACCGGCTCCTTGAAGACGAATTTCAGAAGGTCGGCAAAGGCCTGCAGCGTTCCCCATGGACCGACGACGTTCGGCCCACGCCGCAATTGCACCGCCGCCCAGATCTTGCGGTCGGCATAAAGCAGATAGGCGACGCCGATCAGAAGCACGACGATCAGCACGACCGACTTCAACAGGATCAGCAGCGTCGGCAGCACGTAGAAGGAGAAGAAGGTGTCCATGCTTATTCCGCCGCCTGCTTGAAGCCGCTCTTGGCCAGCGCCGAGCATTCGGCCATCACGGCCGACGCCCGCGCGATCGGGTTGGTGAGATAAAAATCCTTCACCGGCGAGGTGAAGGTGCCCTTGTTAAGCCGGCCGCCGAGCTTCGCCACCTTGGCGATGTCGTCGCCGCTGCCCGCCTGCACCTGGTCGATGCGGGCGAGATGCGGGAATTCGCCATAGAGCTTGGCACGCAGCTGCGCCAGCGAATCGAAGGGCAGCTTCTTGCCGAGCACGTCGGAGAGCGCCCGCAGGATCGCCCAGTCCTCGCGCGCCTCGCCAGGGGCGAAGCCGGCGCGGTTGGTCTGCTGCACGCGGCCTTCCGTGTTGACATAGGTGCCCGACTTCTCGGTGTAGGCCGCGGCCGGCAGGATGACATTGGCGCGGTGCGCGCCGGCATCGCCATGCGTGCCGATATAGACAACGAAGGCGCCGCCGGTCTTGGCCATGTCAATCTCGTCGGCGCCGAGCAGGAAGAGCACATCGGTGTCGCCCAGCATGCCGGCGACGTTCTTGCCGCCCTCGCCCGGCACGAAACCGACATCGAGGCCGCCGACTCTTGCCGCTGCGTTGTGCAGCACCGCAAAGCCGTTCCACTCGGCTGTGACCGCGTTGACGGCGGCCGCGAGCCTGGCTGCCTGGCCGAGCACCGCCGCGCCGTCGGTGCGCGCCAGCGCGCCCTGGCCCACGATGATCAGCGGATGCGTGGCCTTGCTCAGCACCTCGAAGAACTTGCCGTTGCCGTCGGCAAGGTCCTTGAGCGATTCCGGGCCGGCGCCGATCAGCTCATAGTCGTAGCGTGTATCGCCGATCTCGCCGATGACGCCGACCGGCAGATTGCCGACGCGCCAGCGCTTGCGGATGCGGGCATTGAGCACCGAGGCCTCGAAGCGCGGATTGGCGCCGATGATCAGCACCGCATCGGCCTGCTCGATGCCTTCGATGGTCGGGTTGAAGATATAGCTGGCACGGCCGAGCGACGGGTCGAGCGCTGCTCCATCCTGGCGGCAGTCGATGTTCTTCGAGCCGAGCGCGGCCATCAGCAGCTTGAGCGCGTAGATTTCCTCGACCGCGGCGAGATCGCCGGCGATGGCGCCGATCCGCTCGGGCGCGGTCTTTGCAACCTCGTCCTTGATCGCCGCGAAGGCTTCCGCCCAGCTTGCCGAAACGAGCCTGCCATTCTTGCGCACGTAAGGGCGGTCTAGGCGCTGCGTGCGCAGGCCGTCCCAGATGAAGCGGGTCTTGTCGGAGATCCACTCCTCGTTCACCGCCTCGTTGACGCGCGGCAGGATGCGCATCACCTCGCGACCGCGGCTGTCGACGCGGATCGCCGAGCCGACTGCGTCCATGACGTCGATCGATTCCGTCTTGGTCAGTTCCCACGGCCGCGCCTGGAAGGCGAACGGCTTCGAGGTCAGTGCGCCGACCGGGCACAGATCGATGACGTTGCCCTGCAGCTCCGACGTCATCGCCTGTTCGAGATAGGTGGTGATCTCGGCATCCTCGCCGCGGCCGATCAGGCCGAGCTCGGAAATGCCGGCGACCTCGGTGGTGAAGCGGACGCAGCGCGTGCAATGGATGCAGCGGTTCATCACCGTCTTGACCAGCGGGCCGATATACTTGTCCTCGACCGCGCGCTTGTTCTCATGATAGCGCGAGGAATCGACGCCGAAGGCCATTGCCTGGTCCTGCAGGTCGCATTCGCCGCCCTGGTCGCAGATCGGGCAATCGAGCGGATGGTTGATCAACAGGAATTCCATCACGCCTTCGCGGGCCTTCTTGACCATCGGCGTGTTGGTGAAGATTTCCGGCGGCTCGCCATTCGGGCCCGGGCGCAGGTCGCGCACGCCCATGGCGCAGGAGGCCTGCGGCTTGGGCGGACCGCCCTTCACCTCGATAAGGCACATGCGGCAATTGCCAGCGATCGACAGCCGCTCGTGGAAGCAGAAGCGCGGCACTTCCGCGCCGGCGTCCTCGGCCGCCTGCAGCAGCGTGTAATGGTCGGGTACCGTGATCTCTTTCCCGTCGACCTTTAGCTTTGCCATTCGCCTCAAACCTCTGCGGATGTCCCGCAATCTATCCTTCCGGGCGCGACTGAAGCCGCGCCCGGCATTTCAATTCACTTCTTCGCGGCGAGCGCCGCGGCCTGGGCAGTCCAGTTGTCGCGGCCGATACGGCCGGCGAGCGACAGGTAATCTTCCACCCAGGCGATCTCTTCCGAGGTCCAGGCGGCGATCTGGCCATAGGTCCAGATGCCGAGACCGTTGAGCACCTTTTCCAGCTTCGGTCCGACACCCGAAATCGCCTTCAGGTCCGACGGATTCGCCGGCTTGTCGACGGCCTTAGGCTGCCTGAAATCCTCAGGCATCAGCCTCGTTGCGGCCGGTTGGGCGACAATATCGGCCCCGGTCGCGTCGAGCGCTTTCTCGGTCGCGTTCGCCGCTATGTCGGTCACATCCTGGGCGAAGGTCTGAGCCCTGGCGATCAACGTCTCGGTCGCCTTGCGCGCCTTGGAGGCGTTGGCGGCCGCTTCATGCTGCGCCTCGAGATCGTCGAGGAAAGGCTGGAACATGCGCTGCGAAGCCTCCAGCGCGCCGGTGAACGCGCCCATCCACATGCCGACGGCGTGGTTGGCCAGACCGATGCTGAGCGCCGACATCGCGGCGGCGCCCGCGACTGGATGCGCCAGAAGGTTGACGGCGCTGGCCATCTCCTTCGGCATCATCTTGGTCAGGTCCTGGTTCATCTTCTCGAGTTGGTCCAAATCAGGCACGAACGGATAGGGTATCGAATACGGCGCCATAGAGATCTCCTGGTCGTTTCTTCGTATGCCCGCCCCAGTTTTTCAGTCTTCGGGCCAAGCCCGTATTTCGTAGTCTTATTCCGCCGCCACCATCACCGGCTCGACCCGGTGCGCGTTGCGCGAAAACTCGTCGATGCGGCGTTCCACCTCGCCGCGGAAATGCCGCATCAGGCCCTGGATCGGCCAGGCAGCCGCGTCGCCCAGCGCGCAGATTGTGTGGCCCTCGACCTGCTTGGTGACGTCGAGCAGCATGTCGATCTCGCGCTTCTGCGCCTCGCCGCGCACCAGCCGCTCCATCACCCGCCACATCCAGCCGGTGCCTTCGCGGCACGGCGTGCACTGGCCGCAGCTCTCATGCTTGTAGAAGTAGGACAGCCTGGCGATCGCCTTCACGATATCGGTCGACTTGTCCATGACGATGACGGCCGCCGTGCCGAGCCCGGATTTCAGGTCGCGCAGCGCGTCGAAATCCATCGGCGCATCGATGATCTGCTCGGCCGGCACCAGCGGCACCGAAGCGCCGCCCGGAATGACCGCGAGCAGATTGTCCCAGCCGCCGCGGATGCCGCCGCAATGCGTCTCGATCAGCTCGCGGAACGGGATCGACATCGCTTCTTCGAAAGTGCACGGATTGTTGACGTGGCCGGACACGCAGAACAGCTTGGTGCCGGCATTGTTCGGGCGGCCGAAGGACGAGAACCAGGCGGCGCCCCGGCGCAGAATGGTCGGCGCCACCGCGATCGATTCGACGTTGTTGACGGTGGTCGGGCAGCCATAGAGGCCGACATTGGCCGGGAATGGGGGCTTCAGCCGCGGCTGGCCCTTCTTGCCTTCCAGGCTTTCGAGCAGCGCCGTCTCCTCGCCGCAGATATAGGCGCCGGCGCCATGATGCATGTAGATGTCGAAGTCGTAGCCGGATGTGTTGTTCTTGCCGATCAGCTTGGCCGCGTAAGCCTCGTCGATGGCGCGCTGCAGCGCCTCACGCTCGCGGATGAACTCGCCGCGCACATAGATGTAGGCGGCGATCGCGCCCATCGCGAAGCCGGCGACCAGCGCGCCCTCGACCAGCGTGTGCGGATCGTTGCGCAGGATATCGCGGTCCTTGCAGGTGCCGGGCTCGGATTCGTCGGCGTTGATGACCAGATAGCTCGGCCGTCCGTCGCTCTGCTTGGGCATGAACGACCACTTCAACCCGGTCGGGAAGCCGGCGCCGCCGCGCCCGCGCAGACCCGACGCCTTCATTTCGTTGATGATCCAGTCGCGCCCCTTGGCGACGAGGCCTGGCGTATCGTCCCAGATGCCGCGCGACTGCGCGCCGGCCAGCGACTTGTCGAACAGGCCGTAGATGTTGGTGAAGATGCGGTCTTTGTCCTGAAGCATTTGTCGTCCCTCAGACCGGCTTCTTGCCGAAGACGCGGATGTATTCGGCGACGCCGCCCTTGGCGAGCGCCTTGGCCTGCTTCACCCAGTCGTCGCGCTCGATGCGGCCGCGGAAATTGAGATAGCCGTCGACCCATTCGCGCTCAGCCTTCTTCCAGGCGGCGACCTGCGCGAAAGTGTAGATGCCCAGCGAATGGAGGGTGCTTTCGATCTTCGGGCCGACGCCTGAGATCAGCTTGAGATCGTCGACCGTTGCCGGGCGCTCGATGCCGGCCGGCCGGTTCTTGTCATCGAGCGAAGGCTTCGTCGTCTTGGCGACAGGCTGCTTGGTCTCCGGCGCCTTGAAAGCCGTGGCCGGCTCGGCCTTGGTCTTCGGCCCGCTGCGCGGCTTTGAAACCGCCTCGACTTCCGGAGAAGCCTGATTGGCGTTGGCGGCCGAATGGCGCGGCGCCCTGACGCTGGCGCCATTCTCGGTGGCCGGGGCGACCTTGACCGGCGACGGCGTGTTGAGCGCCGGGCTGGTTTCAGCCGCATGAGTCTTCGGCTTGCTGGATTTTGACGGCCCAACCGGGCCGGAGGCGGCCGGAGCCGGCGCCGAACTTGCCGGCGCAGCGGGTGCCGGGGCTGCGGCGGGAGCTGCAGGCGGCGCCGACGCGAGAGCTTCCTTGGCCGCTTTCGCCGCCGCCCTGGCTTCCTTGTCGCGCGTTGACTTCAGGATCGCCTTTTCGCTGGTCAGCGTCGTCAGCCCGGTAGCCGGCTCGGACCCGTGGCGGCCGTTCTGCGGACCAGGCTTCACCTCGGCGCCCTTGCCGGCGTCGTAGAGATCGATGATCTCGGCCAGCCGCTCGGGCGTCAGGTCCTCGAAAGTGTCCTTGAAGATCATGACCATCGGCGCGTTGACGCAGGCGCCGAGGCATTCGACCTCCTCCCACGACAGCGTGCCCTTGTCGTTAGTATGGAACTGGTCGTGATGGATTTTCGAACGGCACACATCCATCAGCGCTTCGGAGCCGCGCAGCATGCAGGGCGTGGTGCCGCAGACCTGGATATGCGCGCGCGTGCCGACCGGATTGAGCTGGTACTGCGTATAAAAAGTCGCGACTTCGAGGCCACGGATGCGCGGCATGCCGAGCATGTCCGAGATCGTCTCGATCGCCGCCTTGGTGACCCAGCCTTCCTGCTCCTGCGCGATCATCAGCAACGGGATGATCGCCGACTGCTCGCGCCCCTTCGGGTATTTGGCGATCCACTGCTGGGC
Organism: Mesorhizobium sp. CA5; assembly: GCF_020165105.1. Classification (NCBI taxonomy): domain Bacteria; kingdom Pseudomonadati; phylum Pseudomonadota; class Alphaproteobacteria; order Hyphomicrobiales; family Phyllobacteriaceae; genus Mesorhizobium; species Mesorhizobium sp. CA5. The sequence continues at coordinate 20,606 of NZ_JAIUHJ010000007.1, forward strand.
GGCCGCCGCGTTCGCCTCGTTGAAGGCGAAGGTGGCAGGCTGGAGGCTGGCTTCTGCAAGACGGCGGACTGACATTTAGCGATCGACCTCACCAAACACGATGTCGAGGGAGCCAAGCACGGCGGTGACGTCGGCCAGCATGTGGCCGCGGCACAGGAAATCCATGGCTTGCAGATGCGCGAAACCGGGCGCGCGCAGCTTGCAGCGATAGGGCTTGTTGGTGCCGTCGGAGACCAGGTAGACGCCAAATTCGCCCTTCGGTGCCTCGACGGCCGCATAGACCTCGCCGGCCGGCACGCGGTAGCCCTCGGTATAGAGCTTGAAGTGATGGATCAGCGCTTCCATCGAGCGCTTCATCGCGGCGCGCTTCGGCGGCACGACCTTGCCGTCGAGGTTCGACACGGGGCCGGCGCTTTCCTTGCCGAGCAGCAGATCGACGCACTGGCGCATGATCTTCGCCGACTGGCGCATCTCTTCCATGCGCACAAGGTAACGGTCGTAGCAGTCGCCGTTCTTGCCGATCGGGATGTCGAAATCCATCTCGGAATAGCATTCATAGGGCTGCGATTTGCGCAGGTCCCAGGCGGCCCCCGAGCCGCGCACCATCACGCCCGAAAAGCCCCAGGCCCAGGCGTCGGCCAGCGACACCGTGCCGATATCGACATTGCGCTGCTTGAAGATGCGGTTGCCGGTCAAGAGCGCGTCGAGATCGTCGATCGACTTCAGGAACGGGTCGATCCACTTGCCGATGTCCTCGACCAGCTTCTGCGGCAGGTCCTGGTGCACGCCGCCCGGCCGGAAATAGGCCGCATGCATGCGCGAACCGCTAGCGCGCTCATAGAACACCATCAGCTTTTCGCGCTCGACGAAGCCCCACAGCGGCGGCGTCAGCGCACCGACGTCCATGGCCTGCGTCGTCACATTCAAGATGTGCGACATGATACGGCCCATCTCGGAATAGAGCACGCGGATCAATTGGCCGCGCTTCGGCACCTCGATGCCGAGCAGGCGCTCGGCCGCGAGCGCAAAGGCATGCTCCTGGTTCATCGGCGCGCAATAGTCGAGCCGGTCGAGATAAGGCACGGCCTGCAGATAGGTCTTGGCCTCGATCAGCTTCTCGGTGCCGCGATGCAGCAGACCGATATGCGGATCGACGCGGTCGACCACCTCGCCGTCCAGCTCCAGCACCAGGCGCAAAACGCCATGCGCCGCAGGATGCTGCGGGCCGAAGTTGATGTTGAAGTTGCGGACGGAGGTTTCAGCCATCGTGGCGCCTCTGGCGACGAGTCAGTAGTGAGTAGTGAGTAGTGATCATCAATCTCAATGCCTGCTTCATTCCGCCTGCTTGGCCTGCACCGTCCGAATGAGAGATCTCGTCATCTTTCCAATCTCTTCGCATCGCACCAGCAGTTCAATCTCATTGTCTTTTTCTAACAAGCCAACCCGGCATGCCAGGAGTATGTGCGTTTCCAGTTCCTTCAACGAACCCTGCGCCATGCGCAGAAATTGAACGAATGAACCTCTGTTCTCACGACCATACCCCTCAGCGATATTGGCGGCGATAGATGCCGCCGAGCGGCGCATCTGGGAGGTCATTCCATAGATCTCGTCCTTCGGAAAACCTTTGGTGACGCGATAACAATCTTCGGCAAGGACCATCGCCGATTGCCACACCATCAGGTCGCGATAAGATTCGATCCGCTTTTCCAATTCCTTCCCTACTGACTACTCACTACTCACTACTTCCTACTCACTGTTTCGCCTTCTCATCCCCGGGAAGCACGTAATCCGTTCCTTCCCACGGGCTCAAGAAGTCGAAATTTCTGAATTCCTGCTTCAATTCCACCGGCTCGTAGATCACCCGCTTGGCCTCGTCGTCGTAGCGCACCTCGACGAAACCGGTCAGCGGGAAATCCTTGCGCAGCGGATGCCCCTCGAAACCATAGTCGGTGAGAATGCGGCGCAGGTCCGGATGGCCCGAGAACAGCACACCGTAAAGGTCGTAGGTCTCGCGCTCGAACCAGTCGGCACCCGGATAGACGCCGGTCAGCGACGGCACCAGCGTCTCCTCGTCGGCCTGGACCTTGAGCCTGATGCGGACATTCTGCTTCGGCGACAATAGGTGATAGACGACGTCGAAGCGCTTGGCGCGCGACGGGTAGTCCGCTCCGCAGACATCGATGATCGAGATGAACTGGCAGCGCGGATCGTCGCGCAGGAAGGTCGCGACCTCGATCAGGTTGCCCGGTTCAACCGAAACCGTCAGCTCACCATAGGCAAGCACGGCTTCGCCGATGCGGCCGGAGAGCTTCTCGCCGAGATAGGTGGAGAGTTCGTTCAGCGCCAGGGTCATCGGCTCACCGTTCGATCGTGCCGGTGCGGCGGATCTTCTTCTGCAGAAGGAGAATGCCGTAGAGCAGCGCCTCCGCGCTCGGCGGGCAGCCGGGCACATAAATGTCGACCGGCACGACGCGGTCGCAGCCGCGCACCACCGAATAGGAATAGTGGTAGTAGCCGCCGCCATTGGCGCAGGAGCCCATCGAGATGACGTAGCGCGGCTCCGGCATCTGGTCGTAGACCTTGCGCAGCGCCGGCGCCATCTTGTTGGTCAGCGTGCCGGCGACGATCATAATGTCGGACTGGCGCGGCGACGCGCGCGGCGCGACGCCGAAACGCTCCGAGTCATAGCGCGGCATCGAGGTGTGGATCATCTCGACCGCGCAGCAGGCGAGGCCGAAGGTCATGAACATCAGCGAGCCGCTGCGCGCCCAGGTGATCAGCGCCTCGGTCGAGGTGACGAGAAAACCCTTGTCGGCCAGCTCATTGTTAATTTCGAGGAAGAAGGGATCGTCCTCCCCCACCGGCCTGCCGGTGTTGGGGTCGATGATGCCCTTGGGCTTCGGCGCGACGAGGGTGCCTGAACTATCGTTCAATCCCATTCCAGCGCTCCTTTTTTCCATTCATAGGCAAAACCGATGGTCAACACCGCCAGGAACACCATCATCGACCAGAAGCCGAGCATGCCGAGCTTCGAGAAGGACACCGCCCACGGGAACAGGAAGGCGACCTCGAGATCGAAGATGATGAACAGGATCGACACCAGGTAGAAGCGGATGTCGAACTTCATGCGGGCGTCGTCGAACGAGTTGAACCCGCATTCATAGGCGGAAAGCTTTTCCGGGTCGGGATTGCGGTAGGCGACAAGGAACGGAGCAATGATGAGCGCCAGACCGACGATCATCGCCACGGCGATGAACAGCACGATAGGCAGGTACGAACTTAGGAGTGCGCTCATGCGGCGACTTTCCTTCGGCGGGGGCAGTTCATTTTGATTACAGCAACGAACTCTAATGCGGAAGCGTGACAGATTAACCGCTGAACCGTTTTAAGGGGCCCATGCTGCAACGCGGCGAGGGTTAGCGCAGCGGTTTCGGTGACGCAAGTCAAACGTTGTTCAAATCGCGGCTCTGGACGCCTTATCGGAAGAAACTGGTCCGATCCGCTCCTGTTTGATTTCCTTCAGTTTTTACTCCAGTTTTCTCTCCTGACATATCTACCGCTATTTGCCTGCTAGCATGACAGGAATCACCGGCTAAAAATCCAACGGACGATCGGGGCAAGGACACCTGATGAAGGACAAGATTTCGCTGGCCATGGCGAGGCGCGTCGCGCTCGGCGCGCAAGGGTTCAACGACCCTAGGCCCAGTGGTGTTCCGGATCGCCGCCACCTTGCGCGGGTACTTTCGCGAACCGGCCTTCTGCAGATCGATTCCGTGAGCGCGGTGGTGCGCGCGCATTACATGCCGCTCTATTCGCGCCTCGGCCCCTACCCGCTTACGCTGCTCGACAATGCCGCAGTCACCCGCAAGCGCGCCGTGTTCGAATACTGGGCGCATGAGGCGTCGTTCCTGCCCGTCGAGACCTATCCTTTGATGCGCTGGCGCATGCAGCGCGCCGAGCGGGGCGACGAGATGTATCTCGGCCTAGCGAAATGGGGTCGTGAACGCAAGGAAATGATCGACGAGATATATGGAGAAGTCGCCGATCGTGGTCCGATCGCCGCCTCCGATATCGAAGGCCACAAGGGCAATGGCGGCTGGTGGGGCTGGAGCGAGGCCAAGCACGCTTTCGAATGGCTGTTCTGGGCCGGTCGCATCACCACCGCCTACCGCCGCGGCTTCGAACGCTATTACGACTTGCCCGAGCGCGTTTTGCCGCAGGCGGTGCTCGACCTTCCCGTCCCCTCGGTCGAGGACGCGCATCGCGAATTGCTGCGCATTTCCGCCCGCGCCCATGGCATCGCCACCTATGGCGACCTGCGCGACTATTTTCGTCTCGCGCCGGGCGACACGAAGGATCGCATCGAGGAACTGGTCGAAGCCGGCGAATTGCTGCCGGTGAAGGTCGAAGGTTGGGACAAGACCGCCTATCTCCACAAGGACGCCCGTTTCCCGCGCCGGATAGAAGCGCGCGCCCTGCTCGCCCCTTTCGATCCCGTCGTCTTCGAACGCACCAGGACGGAGAAACTCTTCGATTTCCGCTACCGCATCGAGATCTACACGCCGGCCGAGAAACGCCAATATGGCTACTACGTGCTGCCCTTCCTGCTCGGCGATCGGATCGTCGCCCGCGTCGATCTGAAAGCTGACCGCCCGGCCAGCATCTTGCGCGTCCACGCCGCCTACGCCGAGGCCGGCGCCCCGTCCGAAACGGCCGCCCAGCTCTTCAACGAGTTGAAGCAGATGCAGGGCTGGCTCGGCCTGGAGGCGATCGAAGTGACGCCGGCCGGCGACCTCGGACCGGCGCTGGCCGACATCGCGGTGTCGTAGCTGCGCGTTGACAGGGAGAGTGAACAAAAATAGAACATCCCAACTGTGGTTAGGATCGGTTGCGATGGTTTTCAGGCGCTCGATATGTCTGGTCTTGGCCTACCTGACCTTAGCGTCGCCATCATATGCGACAGGTGCTTACCGAGAGGAATGGGTAGAGGTCACGCGTCCAGTCATTTTCTGTGGCGGCCACATTGCACCCGGTATGCAGCCAAAAGAAGTGACGGCGCTTCTTCTGCGGTGGTTGGAGTTTGGAACGATCGACAAGCAGATCGCAGGCGCCTGTGGCTTATTGCCGGTAGGGCAGCGCTATATAATAGTTCATGAGCCGAAGTTCGACGCCAATCGCTTCGTCTTGATGTGGGAACCGGTTTGCCAGCACGGCTGTTCGTTAAGTATGGCGCCCGTGGCCTCACCGCCTCGCAAACTTGTGGGTCCATACCTCAAACCCATAAAGCCGCCAAAAGGCTGGTACTAAGCCAGTCGTTGACTCCAGCCCCCTGAACCCTCTAAATCCTGACCCAGACGGTCTTCTCCCGGCAAAGGGAGGAGCCAAGAGGGAATGCGGTGCGGGCCAACACCCAAATCCGCGGCTGTCCCCGCAACTGTAAGCGACGAGCCTCTGCCGAAAACCACTGGGCTGTTCCCGGGAAGGCGGCATTCAGGGTGACGACCCGCGAGCCAGGAGACCTGCCGTCTGAGACTTTAAATATCCGAATGCCCGGCGGGTTTTCCGGGCAAGGAGCATGGTTTTGGATCGCAACGGCAGTTTCCCGGCAAACAGTGCGGACATTCCGTCCGAGCCCGATGCTTTGGCTGGCGTCACCGTCATCGTCTGCTCATCCTGCCGCGACGAGACCGGGTCGGATGCGCATCCGCGCGCCGGCGCGCTGCTTGCCGAAGACACGCGTCGGGCTGCTTGCGGCGAAAAGATCGACATCCGTACCGTCGAATGCCTCGGCAACTGCAAGCGCCGGCTAAGCGCCGCGCTGCTGCGCGACGGCTGCTGGAGCTACGTCTTCGGCGATCTGAACACGACCAGCGGCGCCGATCTCGTCGCCGGCGCAAAGCTCTTCGCCACCTCGACCGATGGCCTCATCCCCTGGCGCGGCCGGCCCGATTCTCTCAAGCGCGGCCTGGTTGCCCGCATCCCTCCCCTCGACATGCTGAAGGACCGACCATGAACGCATCCGTTTCCCGCGTGCCCTGCACCGTCGTCACCGGCTTTCTTGGCGCCGGCAAGACGACGCTGATCCGCAACCTGCTCGAAAACGCCAAGGGCAAGCGGCTGGCGATCATCGTCAACGAGTTCGGCGATGTCGGCATCGATGGCGAGATCCTGAAGGGCTGCGGCGTCGACACCTGCCCGGAGGAAAACATCGTCGAGCTCGCCAATGGCTGCATCTGCTGCACCGTCGCCGACGATTTCGTGCCGGCGCTCGACCAGATCCTGTCCCGCACGCCGAAGGTCGACCACATCCTGATCGAGACCTCCGGTCTCGCTCTGCCGAAGCCCTTGGTGCAAGCCTTCCAGTGGCCGACCGTGAAGAGCCGCGTCACCGTCGACGGCGTCATCGCCGTGGTCGACGGCCCGGCGCTGGCCGACGGCCGCGTCGCTTCCGACATGGACGCGCTGAAGGCGCAGCGTGCCGCGGACGATTCGCTCGACCATGACGATCCGGTCGAGGAGGTGTTCGAGGACCAGATCGCCTGCGCCGACCTGATCATCCTGTCGAAGAGCGATTTGATGGATGCGGCGGGCTCTGAGCGCGCCAACGCCGTCATCGGCGAGCATGTGGCGCGCGCCGTGAAAGTCGTGCCGACGTCGCAGGGCAAGGTCGATCCCTCGGTGCTGCTCGGCCTCGGTCTCGCCGTCGAGGACGACATCGAGAACCGCAAGACCCATCACGACGACGAGCTCGACCACGAGCACGACGATTTCGATTCCTTCGTCATCGACATCCCGTCGATCGCCAATCCCGACGAGCTGGCCAAGCGCGTCGCCCTTGCCGCAGAGCAGGAAAACGTCTTGCGCGTCAAAGGCTTCGTCGAGGTCGGCGGCAAGCCGATGCGGCTCCTGCTGCAGGCTGTCGGCCCGCGCGTCAATCATTACTACGACCGCGCCTGGACGGCTGAGGACGATCGCCGCTCGCGGCTCGTCGTCATCGGCCTCAAGGGGCTGAACCGTCCGGAGATCGAGCGTATCCTCGCCGGCTGAGGCCAAAAAGCGATGCATATCCTCGCCACCACATCAGCTTCGCTCGACGATCTCGCCGAGCCGATCGACCTCAGGCAGACGCCTGCGGATGTGGTGGCGCTGTCCTTCACCGACAGCGACCTCGCCGGCCTGGCCACCGCCTGGAAGGCGGATGCGGCGCGGCTGCCCTCAATGCGGCTTGCGGCGCTGCGTGACCTTCGCCACCCGATGTCGGTGGACCTGTGGATCGACAGCGTCGCCCGCCACGCCAGGGTCATCCTCGTCCGCATCCTCGGCGGCTATGACTGGTGGCGCTATGGCTGTGACCAGCTCGCCGCAGTGGCGCGCGAACGCGGCATCAAGCTGGCATTGCTGCCCGGCGAAAGCCATGACGAGGACCTGCGGCTGGTCGAAGGCTCGACCCTGCCGCGCGCCGAATTGGACGCCCTGCTCGGCTATTTCCGCGAAGGCGGCCCGGCCAATATGCGCGCGCTGGTGCAAAGGCTGGCAAGGTTGGCGGGGTCGGATGCGGCCGTGGCCGAACCGGTCAGCGTGCCGAAGGCGGGGTATTATGAGCCGGGAGTTTGTGTCGTCGAGAAGCCGAACCTTTTAAAGGCGGAACTCGACTCCTACAATTTCGCCGTCATCCCCATCCTCTTCTACCGCTCGATGCTGCTTGGCGCCGACGTGGCACCGATCGACGCACTCGTTGACGCCCTGTGTTCGCAAGGCCTAGCGCCTGTGCCGATCTTCGTCTCCAGCCTCAAAGACGCGGCATCCCTGGCCTTCGTCGAAACCGCCCTCACCTTCCTGAACCCCTCCGCCATCGTCACCGCCACCGCCTTCGCCTCCGGCGCGGAACCCGGTGCCGAGACCCTCTTCGACCGCGCCGGTGTGCCCGTCTTCCAGATCATCGTGGCCACGACGAGGCGCGAGGTCTGGCAAAAGAACCAGCGCGGCCTGGCTCCTGCCGACCTTGCCATGCATGTGGTGCTGCCCGAGCTCGACGGCCGCATCCTGGCCGGCGCGATCTCGTTCAAGGGCGAGGTCGAGACCGATCCGGCACTCGCCTTCCGCGCCTTCGCCAATCGGCCGGAGGCGGATCGCGTGGCGCAGGTGGCCAAACGGATCGCGGCGTTTATACGCCTGCAGCGGACCGAGCGGGCCAAGCGCAAGCTCGCGATCCTGATCCCTGATTATCCGAGCGCGCCAGGGCGAACCGGTTACGCCGTTGGGCTTGATGTGCCGTCGAGCGTGCTCGCCATGCTGCAGGACCTGAAGGAACAAGGCTACGCGGTTGAAGGGATTCCGCAATCGCCGCGCGCGTTGCTGGATGCGCTGGAGGTAGGTGGGCACGGCCTTACGTTGACGGATTACGTTGCCTTTTTAGCGGAACTGCCGAGGGAAGCGCGAGCTTCAGTTGAGGCGACATGGGGCAAGGCAAAGGGGATAGGTTCGCGCGAGGCACCCCCCTCTGTCCTGCCGGACATCTCCCCCGCAGGGGGGGAGATTGATCTGTCGCCACCGCTTTCGCCAATCGGCAGTGTTGTAGGTGGAGCGCCGGCGCCCGAACTGCCAATCTCCCCCCTAGAGGGGGAGATGTCCGGCAGGACAGAGGGGGGCGCGACAGAACGCCAGCCTTGGCAGCTAGCGGGTGAAACAACCTTCCCCTTCCGCGCCGCGACCTTCGGCAACGTCACCGTGGCGCTGGCCCCCGACCGCGGCCGCTCGGCCGACCGCCGCGCCGACTATCACGACCCGACGCTGCCCCCGCGCCACGAGCTGATCGCCTTCGGCCTGTGGCTGCAAAAATCGCTCGGCGTGCATGCCATCATCCATGTCGGCGCGCATGGCACGCTCGAATGGCTGCCGGGCAAGACGGTGGCCCTCTCCGGAACCTGCTTCCCGGAGATCGTCACCGGATCGCTGCCGGTCATCTATCCATTCATCGTCTCCAATCCGGGCGAGGCGGCGCAGGCCAAGCGCCGCATTTCGGCCGTCACCCTCGGCCATCTGCCGCCGCCGCTGAGCGGCGCCGGCCTAGACGAGGCGCAACAGAAACTCGAGCGGTTGGTCGACGAATACGCGCAGGCCGACGGCCTCGACCGCCGCCGCCGTGACCAACTTGCAAAGCTGATCGTCGAGACCGCGCAGAAGACTGGCCTCGCTTCTGAAGCGGGCGTGGCCAAGGCTGATCAACCCGACGAAGCGCTGCGCCGCATCGACGCGTGGCTTTGCGATCTCAAGGATTTCGCCGTCAAGGATGGGCTGCACGTCTATGGCCGCGCGCAGGAACACGAAACCGATCCGCTGCGCCGGCAAAGCGCGGAAACCGAAAAGGCAGCCCTCCTCGCCGCGCTCGACGGCCGTCACATCAAGGCCGGCCCTGCCGGCGCCCCGGCGCGCGGTCGCTCCGATGTGCTCCCCACCGGCCGCAACCTCTTCACCTCCGATCCGCGCACAATGCCGACGCCAACCGCCTATGACCTCGGCCAGGCGGCGGCGGAGGAAGTGGTGCGCAGCTATATGCAAAGCCATGGCGACTGGCCGCGCTCGCTGGTCATCGACCTCTGGGGTTCCGCCTCGTTGCGCACCGGGGGCGAGGAGATCGCGCAAGGTCTGGCGCTGATGGGCTGCCGGCCGCAATGGGATGCCGCCACCGGCCGCGTCACCGGCATCGAGGTGCTGCCGCCGGCCACGCTCGGCCGCCCGCGCGTCGACGTCACCTGGCGCATCTCCGGCCTGTTCCGCGACATGTTCCCGACCCAGATCGCGCTGATCGACGCCGCCGCCAATGCGGTCGCCAGCCGCGACGAAGATGACGCGGAAAACCCCCTCGCCGCGGCGACCCGCGCGGAAGGCAAGGTCGGACCGCGCATTTTCGGCACCTCACCGGGAACTTATGGCGCCGGCGTCGAGGACTTGCTGTCGCGCGGCGAATGGGGCGCGCGCGAAGAGATCGGCCGCGCTTATCTCGACGCCACCTCGCACGCCTATGGCGGCGCCGATGGCGAAGCGATCTCGGCGCCCGGCGCTTTCGAAGACCGCATCGCCGAAGCCGATCTCCTCGTCCACACCGGCGATGATCCGGGCCGCGACATCCTTGAAGGCTCGGCCGACGTCGCCTTCATCGGCGGCTTTTCGGCCGCCCTTGCCACGCTCGGCCGCAATGCCGACGTGATCGTGCTCGACACGACCGACCCGAAAAAGCCGAAGCCGCGTTCGATCGGCGAAGCGGTATCGCGCGTGGTCCGCGCCCGCGCCGTCAACCCGCGCTTCATCGCCGGCCAGATGCGGCATGGCCCGCGCGGCGCCTCGGAATTCGCCGAGACCGTCGACCGTCTGGTCGGCTTCGCCGAAACCACCCATGCCATTTCGGGCGCGCTGATCGAGGCCGTCCATGACGCCTATGTTGGCGATCCGGACGTGCGCGCCTTCCTGCTGCGCGAGAACCCGGCGGCTGCCAAGGTCATCGCCGAACGGTTCCTCGCCGCGCGTCGGCGCGGCCTCTGGCATCCGCTCAGGAATTCCATCGACGACGATCTCGCGGCCCTGATTGCCGAGGCCCAGGCAAGCGAGGTGGCGGCATGAATGCATTTTCGCGCCGTGGCGCCTGCCCGGCCCTGAGCGCCCCGATGCAGACCGGTGACGGGCTGCTCGTGCGCCTCAATCCGGTCGCAGGAGGACTCGCGCCCAAGTCGCTCATCGGACTCGGTGAATCCGCTTTGCGCCACGGCAACGGCATCATGGAAGTGACCGCGCGCGGCAGCCTGCAGATCCGCGGTTTGACGGCCGAAAGCGCCCGGCTGCTGGCGGACGAAGTAGATGCGCTAGGCATCGCGGTGCGCAGTGGCGTTCCGGTCGAGACCGGACCGCTGGCGGGAATCGATCCAGAAGAGATCGTCGATCCGCGCCCGTTGGCAGAGCGAATCAGCGCGGCGATCGAGGAAGCCGGGCTGACGGCAAGGCTGGGGCCGAAGGTGTCGGTGGTTGTCGACGGCGGCGGACAGCTGACGATGGATGCGGTGACGGGCGATGTGCGGCTGAAGGCGGTGCAGGTTGCGGCGGGCATCTGGTGGAGCGTGTCGATTGCCGGCGACGGGCGGAGCGCGAAGCCGCTCGCGGCGGTCGATGCGGATGCTGGGCGTGACATTACAGTTGCTGCACTCCGGATGGTCTCGGAAAAGGGCCGGGAGGCGCATACCCGCGATTTGTCGGAGCGGCAGTTGGCCTCTCTCGCCAGCTGGCATTCCTTCGCGCCCCCCTCTGTCCTGCCGGACATCTCCCCCTCTAGGGGGGAGATTGGTAGTTCCCGCGCCGGCTCTCCACTTTCAGCGTTGGAGATTGGCGAAAGCCGCGGTGACAAGGCAATCTCCCCCCTTGAGGGGGAGATGTCCGGCAGGACAGAGAGGGGGGTGCAGGAACGCCAGCCCGCGAGAAGTCCCATTGGCCTATTCAATCTAGGCAACAACACCGCCCTAGGCATCGCCCTGCCCTACGGCAGCATGCCGGCGCAAAACCTCATCGGTCTCGCCGCCCAAGCCGCGAACCTCGGCGCCTCCGAAATCCGCCTCGCCCCAGGCCGAGCCCTGCTCTTCCTCGGTCTCTCCGCCCCCTCCACGCTCCAATCCTCCGCCGCCGCGCTCGGCTTTGTCACCGACCCCGCCGATCCGCGCACCCGCATCGCCGCCTGCCCCGGCACGCCGGCCTGCGCGTCCGGCCGCATCGCCACCCGTGCCATCGCCGAAACGATCGCAAAAGAAAGCGCGGACCTCCTTGACACCTCGCTGACCCTGCACGTTTCCGGCTGCGCCAAGGGCTGCGCGCATCCCGGCACCGCTGCGCTCACCCTGGTCGGCGACGAAAACGGAGCCGGACTTGTCGTGGACGGGACGGCAAAGGCCCTTCCTGCCGCGTACAGGCCGGGCTATGACGCCGCGCGCGGGGTCGCCGGCATCCTTGCCGCGATCCGCGACGGAAGACATCAGGGCGAAACCGCCGCCGCCTGCCTGAAAAGATTTGGCGCGGCCGGCATCGCCGAACTCTATCGACGGAACCAGTGAATGGCCGCCTACGACTATATCCATGACGGAACGGCGATCTACGAGCGGTCTTTCGCCATCATCCGCGCCGAGGCGGATCTGTCGCGCTTCTCGGAGGCGGAAGCCGATGTCGCGATTCGAATGATCCATGCCTGCGGCCAGGTCGAAGCCGCCAGCCATTTCGTCTTCTCGAATAATTTCGTTACCGCCGCCCGGACCGCGCTCGCCGCCGGCGCGCCGATCTTCTGCGATGCCGAGATGGTGGCGCACGGCGTCACCCGCGCCCGTCTGCCGGCCGGCAACGAGGTGATATGCACGCTGCGCGACCCGCGCACGCACGACATCGCCAGGCAAATCGGCAACACCCGCTCGGCCGCCGCGATCGACCTCTGGGGCGAGCGCATGGCCGGCTCTGTCGTCGCCATCGGCAACGCGCCGACCGCGCTCTTCTATCTGCTTGAGAAGCTGCGCGACGGCGCGCCGAGGCCGGCCGCGATCATCGGCATGCCCGTGGGCTTCGTGGGTGCTGCCGAATCCAAGGATGCGCTGGCCGAAAATTCCTACGGCGTGCCCTACGCTATCGTGCGCGGCAGGCTGGGCGGCAGCGCCATGACCGCCGCCGCGCTCAATTCGTTGGCGAGGCCTGGCCTGTGAACGCGATCATGAAAGGCCGTCTGGTCGGCGTCGGCACCGGCCCCGGAGATCCGGAGCTTCTGACACTGAAGGCGGCGCGCGCGTTGGCAGAGGCGGACGTCGTCGCCTATTTCGCCAAGCGCGGCAACAACAGCAATGCGCGTGCCATCGTCGAGGCGCGCTTCCGGCCGGACATGATCGAGCTGCCGCTGCTCTATCCGGTGACGACGGAGATCGATAAGGATCACGACGACTACCGCGCGCAGATCGCCGATTTCTACGAGCAATCGGCCGAACAGGTGGCCGAGCATCTCGGCGCCGGCAGGATCGTGGCGGTGCTGTCGGAGGGCGATCCGCTCTTCTACGGCTCCTACATGCATCTGCATGTGCGGCTGGCGCACCGCTTCCCGACCGAGGTCATCCCCGGCGTCACCGCCATGTCCGGCTGCTGGTCCGCCACCGGCTTGCCGATCGTCCAGGGCGACGACGTGCTGAGTGTGCTGCCCGGCACGATGAGCGAGTTCGAGCTGACCCGCCGCCTCGCCGACACAGATGCCGCCGTCATCATGAAGGTCGGCCGCAACCTGCCAAAAATCCGCCGCGCGCTGGAAGCGACCGGCAAGCTGGCGAAGGCCGTCTATGTCGAGCGCGGCACCATGCCGGGCAGCGTCTCGATGCGGCTTGCCGAAAAGCCGGACGACAAGGCGCCCTATTTCGCCATCGTGCTGGTTGCCGGCTGGTCTGCCCGCCCGGGGGCCGCCGGAGCAAAATCATGAGCGGCCGTCTTACCGTCATCGGTCTCGGGCCCGGCAATGCCGACCAGGTCACGCCGCAGGCTGCCAATGCCGTGGCCGAGGCTTCCTTCTTCTATGGCTACAAGCCCTATCTCGACCGGCTGGAACTGCGGCCGGACCAGACCCGCATCGCCTCCGACAACCGCGAGGAACTCGCCCGCTCCAACGAAGCGCTGGCCAAGGCCGCAGGAGGCCACAATGTCGCCGTCGTTTCCGGCGGCGATCCCGGCGTCTTCGCCATGGCCGCTGCCGTCTGCGAGGCGATCGAAGCCGGCCCTGAAGAATGGCGTGCCATCGACATCTCGGTTGTCCCGGGCGTGACTGCGATGCTGGCCGTAGCCGCCCGCATCGGCGCACCGCTCGGCCATGATTTCTGCGCCATCTCGCTCTCCGACAATTTGAAGCCGTGGGAGCTGATCGAATTGCGCCTGCTGGCAGCGGCCGGCGCCGGCTTCGTCGTCGCGCTCTACAATCCCATCAGCAAGGCTCGCCCCTGGCAGCTTGGCCGCGCCTTCGAATGCCTGAAGGCGATCCTGCCCGGCACCACGCCGGTGATCTTCGGCCGGGCTGCCGGCCGGCCCGACGAGCGTATCGAAGTGTCTCTGCTGGCGGATGCCGATGCGGCAAAAGCCGACATGGCGACCTGCATCATCATCGGCTCGCCGGAAACCCGCATCATCAAGCGCGGCGAAAAACCAGCGCTGGTCTACACGCCGCGTTCTGCAACGGGGTCGAAATGATGATCGATCTTTGCCGCCAGCGCATCGACGGTCTCAGTCGAAGGAACGTCCGGCAAACGCGGTCGGCGGATCATGATCACTTCGATACCAAGCGCCCGCGCAGCAGCGATCTTGCCATAGGTCGCCTCGCCGCCGCTGTTCTTCGAAACGACGGCATCGATACCGTATTTTTCGAGCAACGCCCTTTCGTCCGCTTCCGGAAACGGTCCGCGCGCCAGCAAGTAGAGCGCATCGGGCACGCCAAGCTCCGGCTCGATCGGGTCGACGCTGCGGATCAGGTAGCGGTGCTGCGGAGCGGCCTCGAACGCGCCGGCCTCCTGCCGGCCGATCGCCAGGAAGACGCGACGCGGCGCCGTGCCGAGCGCACGTGCCGCCTCGGTGACGCTGTCGACCAGCGTCCAGCGATCACCGGCCACGGGCTCCCATCCAGGACGCCGCAGCGCCAGGACCGGCACGCCAGCCTGCGCAGCCGCTTCCGCGGCGTTGGCCGAGATACGCGCGGCGTATGGATGCGTGGCGTCGATCAGCAGATCGACGTGTTCTTCCCCAAGATAGGCAGCCAGCCCATCTGCGCCGCCAAAGCCGCCGGCACGCACCGGCACGCCTTGCGCGACCGGGCTTTCAGTGCGGCCGGCCAGCGACAGCGTGACCGAAAAATCGTCGCGACGGGCGAGCTTCCCGGCCAATTGCCGGGCTTCCGTCGTTCCGCCGAGGATCAGAATACGGTGGGTCATCATGCCTGCTAAGGGTCCGCGCGCCGCCAAGCCAGCCTCAAAATGGCTCACCATCGTCGGCATCGGCGAGGACGGTGTAGCGGGTCTCGGCGACGAGGCCAAGCAGCGGATTGCCGAGGCCGAGATCGTCTTCGGCGGCAAGCGGCATCTCAGCCTTGTCGCGTCGCTGGCCAAGGGCGAAGCGCGCCCGTGGCCGACGCCCTTCGATGCCGAAATGCGCGACGTGCTGGCGATCGCGGGCAAAAAGGTCTGCGTGCTGGCGTCCGGCGACCCGTTTTTCCATGGTGTCGGCGCCACGCTGGCCCGCAAGGTCAAGCCGGAGCAAATGCTCGTCCTGCCGGCGCCCTCGTCTCTGTCGCTGGCCGCGTCCCGTCTCGGCTGGGCATTGCAGGACGTGGAGACAATCTCGCTGCACGGCCATTCGATCGACCTGATCCGGCCTCTGCTCCATTCCGGCGCGCGTATCCTGGCGCTCACCTCCGACGCCGACGCGCCGGCGGCCATCGCCGCACTGCTCGACGAGCTCGGTTTCGGCCCTTCGCGACTGACGGTCCTCGAAGCACTCGGTGGGCAGGATGAGGCACGCCGCACCGCTCGCGCCGAAGCCTTCGATCTCGAAAACGTCAATCCGCTCAACGTGCTGGCGATTGAAATTGAATCAACACCGGATGCCCGCGTCCTGCCTCTGACCGTCGGCCTTGCCGATCATCTGTTCGAGCATGACGGCCAGATCACCAAGCGCGAGATCCGCGCTATCACGCTGTCGGCACTGGCGCCGCGGCGCGGCGAATTGCTCTGGGATATCGGCGCCGGCTCGGGCTCGATCGGTATTGAATGGATGCTGGCGCATTCCTCGCTGCGCGCCATCGCCATCGAGGCTAACGCAGAACGCGCCGCCCGCATCGCCCGCAACGCCGCGCATTGCGGCGTGCCCGGCCTCGTCGTGATCGAGGGCGCCGCGCCTAAGGCGCTGGCAAAATTGGAGACGCCCGATGCCATCTTCATCGGCGGCGGCGGCAGCGATGCCGGCGTGCTGGAGAAGGCAATCAAGGCGCTCCGTCCCGGCGGCCGGCTCGTCGCCAATGCGGTGACGCTGGAGATGGAGGCGCTGCTGCTCGACCAGCACAACAGACGCGGCGGCGACCTGACCCGCATCGCCCTGTCGCGCGCGGCGCCTGTCGGCTCGATGCAGGCGTGGCGACCGGCCATGCCGGTCACGCAGTGGAGCTGGGTCAAGCCATGATGGTCGCAGGTATCGGCAGCCGCAAAGGTGTGACGGCGGGCGACGTTCGCGCCGCGATCGAGACCGCGCTTGAGGCGCATGGGCTTACGATGACGGCGCTTTCTGCATTGGCGACGGGTGAAATCAAGCGCGATGAGCCGGCGATCTTCCTTGCCGCCCGAGACCTCGACCTCCCCGTGCTCGTCATCTCCGACGCCGCACTGCAATCCGTCTCGTCCGGCACAGTCAGTCGCTCCGACGCGTCGCAGGCCGAGGCCGGCACGCCTTCGGTTTCGGAAGCCTCGGCCCTGGCCGCGGCCGGAAAAGGTGCGAAACTGTTTGGACCGCGCATCGTGCTCGGTCCGGTCACCTGCGCCATCGCCATCAGCGGAGATGCGCCATGACCATCCATTTCATCGGCGCCGGTCCAGGTGCGGCCGATCTCATCACTCTGCGCGGCGCCCGGCTGCTGGCCAGTTGCCCGGTCTGCCTCTATGCCGGCTCGATCGTGGCTCCGGAGCTGCTCGAGCATTGCGCGCCAGGCACCAAATTGATCGACACTGCGCCGATGTCGCTTGACGAGATCGAGGCCGAATATGTCGCCGCGCACAAGGCCGGCCAGGACGTCTCGCGCCTGCATTCCGGCGATCTTTCGGTGTGGAGCGCGGTGGCCGAACAGATCAGGCGCCTGGAAAAGCACGGCATCCCCTACACATTGACCCCAGGCGTCCCCTCCTTCGCGGCGGCGGCGGCCGCGCTTCGCCGCGAGCTCACCATTCCCGAACTCGCGCAAAGCCTGGTGCTGACCCGCGTCTCCGGCCGCGCCTCGAAAATGCCGCCGGGCGAGACGCTGGCCGGCTTCGGCCGCACCGGCGCCACGCTTGCCATTCATCTCGCCATCCACGCCATCGACCGCATCGTCGCGGATCTGACGCCGCTTTACGGCGCCGAGTGTCCGGTCGCGGTCGTCTTCCGCGCCTCCTGGCCGGACGAGCGCATCCTGACCGGCACGCTGGGCACCATCGAAGCGCAATTGGCGGAAAACCCGATGGAACGCACGGCGATCATCTTCGTCGGCAGCGCTCTCGCCGCGCAGGATTTCGGCGAAAGCTCATTGTACGACGCCCATTACCAGCGGCGTTTTCGTGGACGGGACGGATTGTGAACGGCAGCGCCAATACGAACGGACGGGCAAATGTGGAGCAGGCGCTGGCGCGGCTGAACTTCAAGCTGCGCGAGCTTGAGCCAGGCCATGTCTGGCTGGCAGGCGCCGGCCCCGGCGACCCCGGCTGCCTGACGCTGGAGGTGCTGGCGGCACTTGGGCAATGCGATGCGCTGGTCTATGACGCGCTGGTCTCGCCCGACGTCGTGGCGGTCGCTCAAGGCGCCGAGCTCTTCTACGCCGGAAAACGCGGCGGCCAGCCCTCGATGAAGCAGGACGACATCAACGCGCTTCTCGTGCGGCTGGCGCGCGAAGGCCGCCGAGTCGTGCGCCTGAAGGGCGGCGACCCCTATATTTTCGGCCGCGGCGGCGAAGAAGCTCTGGCGCTCGCCGGCGAAGAAATTCCGTTCCGGGTGCTCTCCGGCCTCACCTCCGGCCTCAGCGCGCTGGCTGCCACCGGCATTCCCGCCACCATGCGCGGCATCAACAAGGCCGTGATCCTCGCCACCGGCCACGCCGCCGGCACCGATGACGATGTCGACTGGACCGCGATCGCCCGCACCGGACAGCCGGTCGTCGTCTATATGGGCATGGCCAATTTGCCGGTGATCGCGGCAAAGCTGCTCGAGGGCGGCCTCGCGCCATCGACCCCGGCCGCCGTGATCGTGGCGGCAACCACGCCGCAGGAGCGCATCGTGGTCGCCACGCTCGCCAACATCGCTGACGAGGCCGCGGCCGCCGGGCTCGCTTCGCCGGCGCTGATCGTTGTCGGCGGCATCGTCGCCATGCGCGCGGCACTGACGGGCGGCGCATGACGGCGCGCGCAATCATCATCGGCGCGCCGCGCTCCGGCTCGGGCAAGACCAGCGTCACCATCGGCCTGTTGCGTGCGCTTGCGCGGCGCGGGCTGAAAGTGCGCGGCGCGAAGTCCGGACCGGACTATATCGACCCGGGCTTCCACGCCGCCGCGACCGGCCTGTCAGGCGTCAACCTCGACAGCTGGGCGATGTCGCCTTCTCTGCTCAATGCGCTAGCGGCCGAAGCCGCGGACGACGCCGAATACATTATCCTTGAAAGCGCGATGGGCCTGTTCGACGGCATCCCCGCGCCGCAAGGCCGCACCGGCTCGGCTGCCGATCTCGCCCGCCTCTACGGCCTGCCTGTACTTCTGGTGCTCGACGTTTCCGGGCAGTCGACCACGGCGGCGGCAGTGGCCAAGGGGTTTGCCACCTACGATCCGGACGTGCGCATGGCCGGTGTCATTCTCAACCGGCTCGGCAGCGAACGCCATCGCCGCCTGTCCGGCGACGCCATCGAGGCGATCGGCCTGCCCGTGGTCGGCGCCATCCTGCGCGATCCGACGCTCAACCTGCCGGAGCGGCATCTCGGCCTCGTCCAGGCCGGCGAATACGAGAACCTGATGGCGCATCTCGACCGGCTGGCCGACATGGTCGAGAAGTCGCTCGACATCGACGCCATCCTGGCGCTGGCCACCCCGCTGGAACCGGCGACCGGCGATTTTGGCGATGCCTTGCGGCCGCCCGGGCAGCGCATCGCGCTCGCCGAGGACGCCGCCTTCACCTTCCTCTATCCGCATGTCGCCTCGCATTGGCGCAAGGCAGGCGCCGAGATCGTGCCTTTCTCGCCGCTTGCCGACGAGGCGCCCTCGCCCGACTGCGATGTCTGCTGGCTGCCCGGCGGCTATCCCGAGCTGCATGCCGGCAAGCTCGCAGCCGCGACCAACTTCCAGGCAGGAATGGCGCGCTTTGCGGCGGCAAAGCCGGTTCACGGCGAGTGCGGCGGCTTCATGGTGCTGGGCGAAGTGCTGGAAGACGCGGAGGGCGAGAGCCACAAGATGCTTGGCCTGCTTGGCCATTCGACCAGCTTCGCCAAACGCAAGATGAATCTCGGCTATCGCGAGGCGCGGCTGCGCGCCGCCTGTCCGTTGGGACCGGAGGGCACGCTGATCCGCGGTCACGAATTCCACTACGCGCAGATGACGGGCACCGGCAATGACGAGCCCTTGGCCGATCTCGCCGACGGCCAGGGCAATCCGCTCGGCGCCTCCGGCTACCGGCGCGGCCATATCAGCGGCACCTTCTTCCATGCCATTGCGAGGGGCGCATGAGCGGCCCTTCCGCGCCCCGGCAAGTGCTTGACGATATCGGCCTCAGCCTCGTCTTCTTCACCAGATTGAGATTGCCCTCAAGCGATTTCGGCGGCCGCAGCCTCGCGGATGCGATCTGGGCGGCGCCCTTCGCCGGTCTCGCGGTGGCGATCATCGGCGCGCTCGTCTACGCCATCGCCTACAGTTTGGGTCTTGCCAGCGGCCCGGCTGCGGCGCTCACCCTCGCCGCGACGATGCTCGTCACCGGCTGCCTGCACGAGGACGGGCTTTCCGATATCGCCGACGGCTTTTGGGGCGGCAGGACGCGCGACAGGAAACTGGAGATCATGCGCGACAGCCGCATCGGCGCCTATGGCGCGGCCGCGCTTGGGCTGTCACTGCTCATCCGCTGGAGCGCTCTTTCCGCACTCGCCGGTCCAGGCCACGTATTCCTGGCGCTGCTTGCCGCGCATGCCGGCTCGCGCGGCCTGTTCGGCGCCTTTATGCATCTTCTGCCGCCGGCCCGCAGCGACGGCCTGTCGGCGGGCGCCGGCACCGTCACCGCCGAAACCGCAGTCATCGGCGCCGCGCTCGGCGCCGTGGCGCTGCTGGCGCTCGGCCTTGGCGGCACGATCGCGGCGCTGATCCTGCTCGGCCTGGTCTTCATGGCGTTCCGCGCTCTTTGCCTCAGCCAGATCGGCGGGCAGACCGGCGACACGATCGGCGCGCTGCAGCAGCTCGGCGAGATCGCCGTGCTGCTCGTCGCTTCCATCTGCCTTTCCTGATTCACTTTCGGAGACCTTGCCCCCATGAGCTTCAAATCCCTCGAAGACCTTCGCGCCGCCTGCCTCGACCTCCCGTCCGGCAGCGATGCGGCCGCCAGCGCCGTCGCGAGGCGCCAGGACACGCTGACCAAACCGCAGGGCAGTCTCGGACGGCTGGAAACGATCGCCGCCTGGCTCGGCCGCTGGCAGGCCCTCGACATGCCGAAGCTCGACCATGTGAAGGTCGTCGTCTTCGCCGGCAATCACGGCGTCACCGCGCAGGGCGTGTCGGCCTATCCTTCGGAAGTCACGGTACAGATGGTGGCGAACTTCGCCGGCGGCGGCGCGGCCATCAACCAGCTTGCCCGCATTGCCGGCGCCAAGCTCGACGTCATCCCGCTCGATCTCGACCATCCGACCGGCGATTTCACGCAAATGCCGGCGATGGACGAAAAGGCGTTCCTCGCCGCCGTCTCGGCCGGCTACGACACGGTAACCAAGGATCTCGACCTCGTCTGCTTCGGCGAGATGGGCATCGGCAACACCACGCCGGCGGCGGCGATCTCGACGGCGCTTTTCGGCGGCGGCGCGGAAAAATGGACCGGCCGCGGCACCGGCGTCGACGATGCCGGGCTGCTGCGCAAGGTCGTGGCCATCGAGGCCGGCCTCAAGCGCCATGCCGATGCGCTCTCCGACCCGCTGAAGATCGCTGCCGCCCTTGGCGGGCGCGAGCTGGCTGCAATCCTCGGCGCCACACTCGCCGCACGCAAGAACAACGTGCCGGTGCTGCTTGACGGCTTCGTCTGCACCGCAGCCGCAGCACCTCTGGCGAGGCTGCATCCGACCGGGCTGGCCCACACCATCGCCGCCCATGTCTCGGCCGAAGCCGGCCACCGCCGCCTGCTCGAGGCGCTCGGCCTGCCGCCGCTGCTCGATCTCGGCATGCGGCTCGGCGAAGGCTCCGGCGCCTGCCTTGCCGTCAACATCGTGCGTTCGGCACTGGAATGCCACGCGAAGATGGCGAGCTTTGCCGAAGCCGGGGTTTCTGAAAAGTGAAGGTTCCCTAACTATCTAGCTCATCTGCGAGCTTGCGAGCGCCACGACTAGTCATTTCGAACTCGGCTCCTGTAGGGCCGATTTTGGCTTTGGTTGATGCCCGAAGAAGAGAGCTAAGCGTTTCTGATCCGTGACTATCAGGCGACCTGTCTCCTTCGCCAAACAGATTTCTCGAAACACCCGCAACCAATATGTCCGGAATAGTCGATCCATCGTGTTTGGCTTCCATTATCGTTTCAACGGCCCAACTAGCTCGGTTGAGGTCGATAGAATATCGTTCAAGGTCGCGATGAGCGCGTAGTCGATCATGATAGATGTTCTTGAGCCAGGCAATCGCATAGACAAGGAACGCAACCGCACCAATCCCCGTAACTGCAGCTCTTGCGAGAACGACCCACGCCTGGTTGGATTGAACGCGCGCAATAGCGAGTTTGTCGTCCGGCGACTCCATTTTCGAAGCAGCGCTTTGAACTGCGGTTTGCAAGATCTGAGAAAATTCCTGCAGTGAGTACATTGATGTGATCGCAAGAAACGTCGCTCCAATCAGCGTGAGTATGAGAACGCTCCATCCAATTAATGAGGTTCGCGTTGGAACCATCGAACTCATGAGACGAGTCGCTATCCCACTCGTTATCTGCTCTCTCAGTTGGCGCCTTGCATGAATGTGATCTCTGTCATCTAGCTCTTTGGCTCGAGTCTGTAGTTGCTCCTCTCGTTGCGTCAACGATTTACGCGCGTCGTCTAGCGACTGTTCTGCCAGGGTTTTCCGCTTTTCGAAGTCTGCTTCAAGAACCGTCATGCGTTGAGCGACTTCCTTTTCAAGGCGAATTCGCTCTGAAACAACCTGCTCCCCAACGGCGATAACGGATTCCTGCATTCTCTCGATCATCCGCTGATGTGAGGAGAGAAGCTCTTTATAGGTATCTGGATCCGAATATATTTGGGCGGAAGCTTCAACAGAACTCAGGAATAGCGTACTAGTAAGATTATTTACCTTCGACAAAGTATCTTCGTCAATTGGATTGCCGACGGGCGGATGGTCACTTTGTGCATTGTGAGTTCTGATTCGGTCAAAAATGAAATTTTGAGAATCACCATCTCGCGAAACTGAAACGGTGAATCTATTACGCGACACAGAAATATTTTGTATTGTATAGGCGCTTGAACTCGCATACGGTTCAAATTCTGTGTTATCGCCTCCCAAATCTATCTGCACTCCCTTGGCGGAGCCGAATTGTCGAACAAAAACCACCTCGGCCTCCAAGAGCGCGGCAAGCTGACGAAAGAACGCTATTAGTCCATGATCTTTTACCCTCGGTACTTGTAAATAGTGCTCTACAGCCATCGTTCTCCCCCACTAAGAATCCCAAGGCGTTGAAGGAAGCACACGTAGAGCTTACCCACAAGGAACAACGCTTAATGCAGCTAGAGTCTGTAAATTGCGACTGCTCACCATACGATCGAATTGACCTCGGCGGGTTAAGCAATGATCTGAACGCGGTCTGACCGCAAAGCGGCTCGCGCTTTGGCTAATCTGGAACCGTCTTTCGAAGCAAAGGAAAATGGTGGGTGTGCACAGGATCGAACTGTGGACCCGCTGATTAAGAGTCAGCTGCTCTACCAACTGAGCTACACACCCACACCGCCGGAAAACTCAGCGTCGGCGGCGCATATAGCCGCCGCTTTCGGCTGTGTCTAGGCCCTGCCGGATCATTTCCCGACAAATCGACACGGCATGATCGCGAAAAGTGGATTCCGGTTTTTCGGGAAAAGATCATGCCTGCCAAAAAAGCCCGCAGGTGTCACACGAATAGCTTGCCTTCAGCCACCTTGACCGCGTGGCCGCCAATGCGCGCGGAGGCCAGTTTCCCGCCATCGACATTGAGCTCGAGCCGGATGCGCGACGGCCGGCCCATTTCCAGCCCCTGCTCGATCCAGAGCTGCGAGATGCCGTCGGTCGGGGCGTCGAAATGCATGATGGCGCCAGCAAAGGCGGCTGCGGCGGAACCCGTTGCCGGGTCCTCATAGGAAGGGGTGCCGGGCACGATCATGCGCACATGGAAGGCGCTGTCGTGATGCACCGTCTCGCGACAATAGACATAGGGGCTGGCGAAGGCCCATTCGCTTTTGCGGGGTGCCAATTCCGACCATACCTGGTTGTCGAGCCTGATCTTGGCCGCTTCTTCCAACCCGGCAACCGGAATCGTCACATAAGGCACGCCGGCCGACCAGAAGGCGACGCGGTGATTCTCGAAGCCGATCTCGTGCGGGGCAAGGCCGAGCGCCGCGCCGATCGCTTCCGGGTCAGCTTTGAGCTCCAGCGGTTCAGGCAGTTTCGCCAGGTCGAACTCGGCGAAGGTCGAGCCGTCATGCTTGCTCACCGCGCAACGCACCGGTCCGATATTCTCCTCCAACACGAAGATGCCGGCGGCCTCCCCGGCGAGTTCGGCCAGCGCGATCGCCGAGCCGACCGTCGGATGCCCCGCGAAAGGCATCTCATAGTCGGGCGTGAAGATGCGTATGCGGTTGCGATGCTTCGGATTGTCGGGAGGCAGCACGAACACTGTCTCAGACAGATTGAATTCGCGCGCGACCGCCTGCATGCCGGCAATGTCGAGCCCGTCGCTGTCCAGCACCACCGCGAGCGGATTTCCGGCCAGCCTTTCGGTGGTAAACACATCGTAAAGCAAGTAATTGCGCGCCATGGAGAAAACCTTTCGCCTCGCCCCGAATTTCTGCCTCACTCCCAACATGAGGGAAATTTAATTTGAAATTCGAACCTTAAGGCCTGATTTGTGGACGGATAGGGACATCCATTTTCAGCATAGGGGTCCGGCGTGGACCAGCTTGTCAATCCGCCAAACGCGGAATCCGGTACTTCCATAGAGGCAGCGCTCGGGCTCGACCGCAAGGGAGTAAGCCGCAAGCGTCGCCGCTTCTGGCTCTACGCGCTGCTGGCGATAGCGATCATCGCCGCCGGCATTGCCCTCTATCGATGGTATGCCGCAGCACCTCCCAGGATCGAATACACCACAGTGCCCGCGGCGATCGCCGACCTCACCGTCGCGGTATCGGCCACCGGCACGCTGCAGCCGCTGACCCAGGTCGATATCTCCAGCGAGCTTTCCGGCATCGTCCGCTCGGTCGCGGTCAATGAAAACCAGCAGGTCAAGAAGGGCGACGTGCTGGCGACGCTCGACACCGCCAAGCTCGAAGTCCAGATCGAGCGCGCCACCGCCTCCGCCAGGGCGGCGGAGGCCGCCGTCGAGGACGCCAAGGTTACCTTGCAGGAGAACGAGAACGCGGTTGTGCGCGCAAGCGCGCTGACCAAGCGCGGGATGGCGACGGACCAATCGCTCGAAGCGGCGACTGCGACGCGCGACCGCTCGAAGGCGGCGCTCGACAGCGCCGAAGCCAATCTCGCCATCGCCCGGGCAGATCTCAAGGCACAGCAGACCGATCTCGCCAAGAGCACCATCTATGCGCCGATCGACGGCATCGTGCTGACGCGCTCGGTCGATCCCGGCCAGACGGTCGCGTCCTCGCTGCAGGCGCCGGTGCTCTTCGTCATCGCCGCCGACCTTCGCAACATGGAATTGCAGGCCGCGGTCGACGAGGCCGATATCGGCCAGGTCAAGCCAGGCCAGCATGCCCGATTCACCGTCGACGCGTTCGCGGACCGACCCTTCGACGCCGAGATCCGCGACATCTCCTATGCCTCGGTCACCACCGACGGCGTTGTCACCTACAATGCCCGCCTCGAAGTCGACAATGGCGAGCTTCTCTTGCGGCCCGGTATGACGGCCACGGTCTCGGTTGTGACCCGGCAGGCCAAGGGCGTGCTTACCGTTCCCTCTACCGCCTTCCGCTATCGCCCGATGCAACAGGCGACGCGCGGCTGGAGCCTTAGCGACCTCTTCACCGGCCGCATGGGCCGCCCCAATCGGCAGCGCGAGGCAACGAAGGCGCCGACCGACGGCTCGCGCACGCTCTATGTGCTGGAGAACGGCCGGCCGCGTCCGGTCAACGTCAGGATCGGCTCGACCGACGGCGAGCTGACCGAGATCACCTCCGGCCTCGACGAAGGCGCGCAAGTCATCACCGGCGCGCAGCAGCGGAGCTGACGAAATGTCGGCTCCCCTGCTCATCACCTTCGACAAGGTCTGGAAGAGCTATGGCGAGGGCGAGGCTCGCGTGCACGCGCTGGCCGGCGTCGATCTCGCCATCCGGCGCGGCGAATTCGTCGCCATCATGGGTCCCTCGGGCTCGGGCAAATCGACGGCGATGAACATCATCGGCTGCCTCGATACGCCGACGGCCGGAACCTACTGTTTCATGGGCATCGATGCGGGCCGCCTCGACCGCAACCGCCGCGCGCTTTTGCGCAACCTTTATGTCGGCTTCGTCTTCCAAGGCTACAATCTGCTGCCGCGCACGACCGCCGCGGAAAATGTCGAGCTGCCGCTGATCTATCGCGGCGTTGCCGCGCGCGAGCGCCGCGATCTCGCCATGCAGGCGCTGGCCGAGGTCGGACTGGTCGGGCGCGAGCACCACACGCCGGCCGAGCTTTCCGGCGGCCAGCAGCAGCGCGTGGCGATCGCCCGCGCCATCGTCACCAGGCCGACGCTGCTTGTCGCCGACGAACCGACCGGCAACCTCGACACCGCGCGCACGCACGAGATCATGGAGCTGCTGACCAGGCTCAATGCCGAGTTCGGGCTCTCCATCGTCATGGTCACGCATGAGGCCGACGTCGCGAACTATGCCGGCCGCACCGTCCGTTTCCTCGACGGCCATGTCGCCTCCGACACCTTAGCGGAGCAAGCGGCATGACCTGGGAGACCGTCCGCCTCTCGCTGCGCTCGATCCGCCGCAACGTATTGCGCTCGTTCCTGACGCTGCTTGGCATCGTCATCGGCGTCGCCGCCGTCATCGCCATGCTCACCATCGGCTCCGGCACGACGGAGAAGGTCAAGGCCGATATTTCCAAGCTCGGCAGCAACCTGCTCGTCGTCCGCGCCGGCCGGCCGGCAGGCCCCGGCGGACCGGGAGGGCTCGACCAGGCGGTGCGGCCGCTGGCCGAAAAGGATGTCGCCGCGCTCGTCGCGCATCTGAGCGGCGCCCGCGCGATTTCGGCGGCCTCGCAAAAGCAGGTCCGCGTCATCTTCGGCACCGAAAGCCTGACCTCGGGCGTGACCGGCACCGACAGCGCCTATCTCGACGCCCGCGACTGGAAACTGGTCTCCGGTCGGCCGTTCAGCGATTCCGAAACGCGCGCCGGCGCGGGTGTGTGCCTGATCGGCGAAACCGTGCGCCAGCAATTCTTCGGCGCCGGCGATCCGGAAGGCGAGATCATCCGCGTCAACCGCACCTCCTGCAAGATCATCGGCCTGCTCGAGCCCAAGGGCTATACCGGCTTCGGCCAGGACCAGGACAATGTCGTGCTGATGCCGCTGCACGCCTATCAACGGCGCATCGCCGGCAACCGCGATATCGACAACATCTATATCGCCGCCGACGACCGCACCCCGACCACCGAGCTGCAGCCGCGCGTCGAGGACATTTTGCGCGACACACGCCGTATCACGCCCGACCGCGATCCCGATTTCGCCATCCGCGACATGACCCAGATCGCCGATGCGATGACCAGCGCCACCACCACCATGACCGGCATGCTGGGCGCAGTCGCCGGCGTCAGCCTGCTGGTCGGCGGCATCGGCATCATGAATATCATGCTGGTCTCGGTCACCGAGCGGACGCGCGAGATCGGCATCCGGCTGGCGATCGGCGCGCACGAAAAACATATCCTCATCCAGTTCCTGGTCGAGGCGACGGTGCTGTCGCTCTTTGGCGGCATCATCGGCATCCTGATCGGCCTGTCGCTGGCCGGCCTCGCCTCGATGGCGCTGACGATACCGTTCGCGCCAAGTCCCGCCGTCGTCCTGCTCGCCGTTGGCTTTTCGGCGCTGATCGGCATGGTGTTCGG
Organism: Mesorhizobium sp. CA5; assembly: GCF_020165105.1. Classification (NCBI taxonomy): domain Bacteria; kingdom Pseudomonadati; phylum Pseudomonadota; class Alphaproteobacteria; order Hyphomicrobiales; family Phyllobacteriaceae; genus Mesorhizobium; species Mesorhizobium sp. CA5. Next base: position 47,872 of record NZ_JAIUHJ010000007.1, read on the forward strand.
CTTTTTCCCGGCGCTGCGCGGCGCCCGCCTCGATCCGATCGATGCGCTGAGGCATGAATAGTCAGAAAACAACGTTCCGCGCCTGTGCCCCCTGATCTTGCGGTGAGGCGGCGCTGAAAGAGCGGGGGGTGCTGCTAACGATCGCCGCCGAAATGCCACTCGACCAGCGGCTTCATGTGCGGCATCAGGCCGGCGGGCAGATCGCCGGCGTGGCGGATGATCACCGGCCCTTCGATCTCCGGGTCTGTTTCGGTAGCGACGAAGGCGCTGATGCGCCGCGCCAGCTCGTCGGCCGGCTCGGCCACCCGGTAGCGGCGGAAGATCACCGTGCCGCTTGCCATCGATAGCGCGTGATAGCGCTGTCCGCGCTCGGCCGCAGAAAGATCGAGCCCGGTCTCCTCCCTCACCTCGCGGATCATGTTGAAGTCGACATCGACCAGTCCGTCGCGGAAATCGATCGGCTCGAAGGAGCCGGCGGCGAAATAGACGCGGCCGGCATTGACAGTGTGCGGCCCCATGCGGATCGCGACCAGCGCATTGTCGCCGGCGACCAGCACGGCATGCGCGTAGGCGTGCTCGGCGCCGGAATTCTCGCGCCGCTTGCGCCACAGCATGAACGTCGAATAGTTGACTGCGTGGCAGCGGCCGACGAGGCGACCGTCGCGGTAGGCAAGCTCGGCAAGCAGCACCACAGCGCCATCGAACAATGCCGGATTGGCGGCGATCTCCCGCCGCCAGTTCTCGGCGATGGCTGCCGCATTGCTCAGCGCGAAGGGATGTGGGCCGGGATCGAGGCGGACGTCGACCGCATCGACCGGAAGGATGACGTTGCGCGGCAGGTCGAAACTCAACAGCTTCATGCCATGTCCAGTGTGATCGCCACCGGGCAGTGGTCCGACGCTTTCGGCCTGTCCCAGCCCGCGCGCGGGAAACGTTCGACCTCCTGTCCGGGCGGAAAGATGGTGCGCCAGGGCTGGCCATTGCGGATGATGTCGGGAACGGCGGTGGCGTTCTTCGCGGCCAGCGCCTTCGACAGCAGGATATAGTCGAGCTGGCAAAGGTGCCGCTCCTCCGGGCCGCGCGTATGGTAGAAGCTCCAGCGGTCCATCTCCGGACGCCGCTCGACAACATTCTCGCAAAAGCCACCGGCGGTGAGCACATCGATCGAGGACCGGGCTTCGTCTATGACCTCGAAACGGTAGCCGTCGATGGCGTCGCCATCGATCTTCACGCGCTGCCGGTAATCGTTCATGTCGCCACAGATCGCCCAGCGTTTGTCGGCGGCATGGTCCTTGCCGAAACGCTCCTCGACGATGCGGCGCACCGCTTGCGCTTCCGCGATGCGCAGCGGCATCGACGCCTGGCGGCCATCCAGCCCGTTGCGCGGCGGCCCCATCGATTTGAAATGCACCAGATAGAGCGTCAACGGCGCGCCGCCGACCCTCAGGTCGATCTCCAGGCAGTCGCGGCGAAAGACACGCTCATTGGCGAGATAGCCGAGCGCGGCGAGCTCCGGCGTGAACAGGCCGAACTGTTCGAAGGTGACATAGGCATGGCTGGTCATGCGCACGAAGTCGATCGGCTGCCCTTGCGCTGTTTCGTTGCGCATCATCACCGCGACATCGATGCCGCGCGTATCGTTACCGGCGGTGGTGTATTTCTGCCGGTAGCCCTGGCCGATCATCTTGAACAGATAGCCATATTCGAAAGCCTTCAGCGCCTCGATATTGTCGACCTCCTGCATGCAGATGATGTCGGCGCGGGTGGCTGCTATGGCGAGCGCCGTCAGCTGGCGCGTGTCGTCGGACTGGGCGATGGCACGAGCCTGCTCGAGAAACCGGTATTCGGCCTCGCTCTGGATATCGAACAGCGCCAGCGTGCGGTCTTCATTGAGCTGGTTGCGATAGCCCGAGAAATCGAACCTGCTCATCAGGTTCTCGACGTTGAAGGTGGCAAGCCGAAGCGACATGGCCGTGACCTTTGCCCGCAAGCGGGGACGAAAACAAGAGCCAGGCGCGATACTCGTTATGGTTGATGGAACCTTTCCGTTCATCCTCCGTTCAGACGGAAAGTTCCAACAATGGGCCTCTTCCCGGGGTGTGCTGGGCGTGGGGCCTTCTCCTTGGAGAGTGAAATGAAACCGCTTTTCTCTTCCCTTCGATCCGGGCTCCTGGCCCTCGGTTTCGTTGCCGGCGTGACGGCACCGTCGGTGGCCGGCCCGATCCTGCAACCCGATCTGTCGACCGCAACCAGCACGGCGGCAACCATCATACCCATCCGCGACAGCTGGGCCGGCGGCAACGACCGGCGGGGGATGTATGATTGGCGCTGGCGGCGCGGTGGCGACTGGCGGGGCCGGGATTTCAGATGGCGCGGCGACGACTTCCGCTCTCGTCATTTCTCCCGCAATTGGGATGGCGGCGACTGGCGCTGGCGGCATCATCGCCATCATCGGCGTTTCGACAATGGTGACGCCGCCCTTCTGGGGCTTGGGCTAGGCCTGGGCCTGGGTAGCCTCGCCTACAACAACTACTACGATCCATATTATTACGACCCCTACCCGCGCTACGTTCAGCCGCGGCGCATCTACCGGACCGAGCGGCTTTCCCGGGCCCATGTCCAATGGTGCTACGACCGCTACCGGTCCTATCGGGCCTGGGACAACACGTTCCAGCCCAATTACGGCCCGCGCCGGCAGTGCATCTCGCCTTATATCTGAGCCCTTCGGCAGGAAGGATGAGACGGCGCCCTTCGCGGCGCCGTTTTATTTTGCCGAACCTGTGTCCGCCATTGGCCGATAACCCTAAATTCATCGGCGGCGGCTATTCATCCATGCCGTTGTCCCTCAATATGACGATTCGCGCGAACGGGGTGCGAGACGTGCACGCCATGGCCGAAAACGAACACAGAAACCAACACAGGCAACGCGTGCTCAAAGGCGCGGCGATCCTGACCGGCATCAACAATTCCGAGGTCAGATGCACGGTGCGCAACATGCATGCTAACGGCGCAGAGTTGAAAGTGCCGATCGATGCGCGCGTGCCGGACGAATTCCTTCTCTATGTGCCGATCGACGGCATCGGCTACAGGGCGGTGGTGCGTTGGCGCCGCGAGGACCGCATCGGCGTCGAGTTCACCGGCACCGAGCCCAAGCCGCACTGGCACTACGGCTAGTCTAGATCCCGGACCCGACCAGCTTGCTTGGCAAAGGAAGGCCGGCGGATCGCTCCGCCGGCCTATGGGATGCAACGGTGAAATCGAAGATCAGTTCTTCGCCTTGTCGACCAGCTTGTTCTTGGCGATCACCCGCGCGACCGCAGGGCGAAGCCCGAGGACGCGCAGGCAAAAAGATGTGGATCGCCTTAGTTCTTCGCCTTGTCGACCAGCTTGTTCTCGGCGATCACCCGCGCGACCGCAGGGCGAAGCCCGAGGACGCGCAGGCAAAAAGACGTGGATCGCCTTAGTTCTTCGCCTTGTCGACCAGCTTGTTCTTGGCGATCCACGGCATCATCGCGCGCAGCTTGGCGCCGACTTCCTCGATCTGGTGGCTGTCGTTGCCACGGCGGATGCCCTTGAAGCGCGACAGGCCGGCGCGATATTCCTGCATCCATTCCGAGGTGAACTTGCCGGTCTGGATGTCCTTCAGGATGCGCTTCATCTCGGCCTTGGTCTCGGCGGTGATGATGCGCGGACCCGAGACATATTCGCCCCATTCGGCGGTGTTCGAGATCGAGTAGTTCATGTTGGCGATGCCGCCTTCATAGATCAGGTCGACGATCAGCTTCACCTCGTGCAGGCACTCGAAATAGGCCATTTCCGGCGCGTAGCCGGCTTCCACCAGCGTCTCGAAACCAGCGCGGATCAACTCGACCAGGCCGCCGCACAGCACCACCTGCTCGCCGAACAGGTCGGTCTCGCATTCCTCGCGGAAATTGGTCTCGATGATGCCCGAGCGGCCGCCGCCGACGCCGCAGGCGTAGGAGAGCGCGAGGTCGAGCGCGTTGCCCGAAGCGTCCTGGTTGACGGCCACCAGGCACGGCACGCCGCCGCCCTTCTGGTATTCGCCGCGCACCGTGTGGCCCGGGCCCTTCGGCGCGATCATGACGACGTCAACCGAAGCCTTCGGCTCGATCAGGCCGAAATGCACGTTGAGGCCGTGCGCGAAGGCGATCGCGGCGCCGTCGCGGATGTTCGGCGCGATCTCGTTTCTGTAGATGTCGGCCTGCAATTCGTCGGGCGTCGCCATCATCATCAGGTCGGCCCATTTGGCGGCGTCCGCCACGCTCATCACCTTGAGCCCGTCGGCCTCGACCTTCTTGGCGGTCGCCGAGCCGGCCTTCAGGCCGATGGCGATCTCCTTGACGCCGGAATCCTTGAGATTGAGCGCGTGCGCCCGGCCCTGGCTGCCATAGCCGATGATGGCGACCTTCTTGCCCTTGATGAGGTTCAGATCGGCGTCACGATCGTAATAGACACGCATTGTGGTCTTCCTTCCCGTTTTGAAGATCAGAGGGCCTGCGGCCCGGTTTTTGCTCCGAAAAGAGCGAGAAACTGTTGCGTCGCGCGGCGGGCATCGCCGCCGATCGTCGCCCCAGTCAAATCCACCCGATCGCCGAGCAGCAGACGAATCTGCACGTCCCGGCCGACCAGGCCGAAAAAGGTCCGGAACGCCGTCTCGGCGTCCTCGAAATCGAGCAGTCCTGCCTGGCGTCCGGCTTCGAGCACAGGCTTCAGGCGCTTCGCCAAGGCAAAGCGGCCGTTCTGCAGCACGACGGCGCCGAGATCGTCCTTGCCCGAGCCGGCATGGCTGACCGCGACACGGTTGAGCGCGATCGAGGTGTCGCTGGAAATTACCTTGAGCCAGTCGGATGCGAAGCGTTCGAGGCTCGCGGTCAGCGAAGCAAGGTCGAGCCCTTCGCGATCGACCGGCGCCACGCGCACTTTGGACGCCTGCCACTGCACTGTCGCCGTCAGCAGCCCGTCGCGGTCGCCGAACCATTTGTAGAGCGTTTCCTTGGAGCAGCTTGCCCGCCGCGCCACCGCGGTCATCGTCAGGTTGTCGCCCTCCTCGACCAGCAGGCGAAGCGCCGCATCCAGAACGGCCTGCTGGCGCTCGGTGAGCGTCTCGCTGTTGTCGATGTCGGCGCCTGCCTGCAGCACGTTCTGTCCTGTTTTTCCGGTCGCCCGGATGCGTACCGTACGTTACGGTTCGGCTTATTGCGCATTCCGGTTTCGGATGCAAGGGGCGCGGCGAAAAATGACCGGCGGAAACAGCGAAAAGCTCGGCAGCTAATCGCTCGTCGGTGGATCGCGAAGCCGTCCGAGCAGGCTGGCCAATGTCTTCAGGTCCTGGGCCGGAAGCCTGTCGCCCATCAGTTGCGCGATCGAAGCGCCATAGACGGCCCAGATGCGGCGGCGCATGTCCCGACCGCTTGGCGTGATGCGCACGGTCTGGCCCCGGCCGTCATCGGAGACCGGCAGCTTTTCGACCAGGCCATTCGCTTCCAGCCGGGCCAGCAGCCTTGAAACGCCGTACTGTGCCAACAGAACGCGATCGATCAGCTCGAACGGCCGCAGCCCTCCCTCGCCCGCTTCCGCCAGCTCGTGCAGCACGTCATACCAGCCTAGCGGCGGCAGCCCGCTGGCCTTCAGCGCGTCCTCGGTCTTTTCGACCAGTTGGCGCGAGACGCGCATGAGGCGCGCCCAGGCGGTGACGGCTTCGGGCGATGGGGATTTCTTCGTCATCGGCGCAGCCTAGCGGATAGATGCAAATGCATCAAGCTTGACGATCGATGCAAATGCATCTATATAGATGCAAACGCATCGATATGGAGTTCTCCGATGAAACATGAAATCTGCAAGATCGCCGATATCCCGCAAACCGGCAGCCTGATCGCGCCCTTCTTCGGCCGCGAGGTCCATGTCTGGCGCAGTGGCGAGCGCATCCGCGCCGCGGCCAATGCCTGCCTGCATTTCGGCGGGTCGCTGGAATGCAAGGACGGCTCACTTGTCTGCCAATGGCACGGCGCGAAATTCGACATGGCAAGCGGCGAGCGCCTGGAAGGCCCGGCGCCGAAGGGCTCCCGCCTGATGTTCCTGTCGACCCGCGTCGAAGACGGCGCGCTGAACTATGTCTGGGGGGAATGAGATGACCGCCAGGCTCACCCTCGTCAGCCATCACCTCTGCCCCTACGTCCAGCGCGCCGCGATCTCGCTTGCCGAGAAAGGCGTGCCGTTCGAACGGGTCGATGTCGACCTTGCCAACAAGCCCGACTGGTTCAAGGCGGTCTCGCCGCTCGGCAAGGTGCCGCTGCTGCGCGTCCGGCATGGCGACGCGCAGGAAGTCATTTTCGAATCCGCCGTCATCCTCGAATTTCTCGAGGAGACGGAGGCCAATCCCTTGCACCCTGCCGATCCGCTGCTCCGGGCCAGGCATCGCGCCTGGATCGAATTCGGCTCGGCGATCCTCAATGCCATCGGCCGCTTCTATTCCGCTGCCGATGAAGCCGCTTTCCTCCGTGAAAGCGGAGGCTTGTCCGGGATGTTCGCGCGTGTGGAAGCAGAACTCGCGGCAAGGCAAAGCGGTCCGTGGTTCGCCGGAGATCATTTCTCGCTGGTCGACGCCGTCTACGGACCGGTCTTCCGCTATTTCGACACGTTCGACCGCATCGGCGACTTCGGCATTCTGGACGGCAAGCCGCTCGTCCAGGCATGGCGCGCGGCCTTGAGCAAACGGAAATCCGTGAAGGAAGCCGTCGGTCTGGACTATCCGCAGCGGCTGCATGCCTTCCTGCGGGCAAAGGGATCTTACCTGTCCGAGATCATCCGGCTGCAGGCCATTGCAACTCCGCAAGCCCGATCCGCCTGAACGGGTCGACTACCGTACCAGCAACCATGGCCGCAAGGAATTGCGGCCCTGGCGGAACTCTCGCCAGCGCCGCCACCATACGGTCGCGGACAAAGGGCAAGGCCGCGGAGTCCGACTGGTAGAATGGCGTCAGCGACCGCGACAGCGCCTGGAAGACGCGCACATGCCAACGGCGCGCACTTACATAGGTCGCCAGCGCTTCATCTATGCCGTTCGCGTGCTCCAGCGCATGGCTGAGCGCCGCGGCGTCGAGCAGCGCCATGTTCGCGCCTTGCCCGAGCTGCGGGCTGGTCGAATGCGCGGCATCGCCGATGACGGCGAGCCGCCGGCCGGCCGGCAATGTCATCGTATGGTGGCCATAGCGGGCGAGCGAGAGCTGCTCGAAACTGTCGATCTGGCTGGTGAAAGCCTCGCACTCTGGCCACACAGAGACCACCCTCGCTTTCCAGGCATCGAGGCCCTTCGCCTTTATCTGTTCGGCATCGGCCGGCTTGAGACTCCAAAAGAAGGCCGCCATTTCTTGCGCGCCGGGCTCCGGCCGGCCGATCGGCAGCACGCCGACCATGACGCTCGCCTTGTCATAACGCTGCAGCAGCGCGCTTCTGTCAAAGCCGTCCCGCCAGCCAAGCGAGGCCCAGAATGCGCCATAGGCGAGCGGCCGTGGCATGGCGTTATCGCCGAGATATGACCGCAGTTTCGAGCGCGCGCCGCTGGCATCAACAATGAGGTCGAACGGTCCTAGCCGCCTGCCGTTGCCGCAGACCAGCGTCGCGCGCTCGCCGACTTCCAGCGTTTCCACCTCGACATTGGTTTCGATGGCGATCGCTTCGCGCAAGGCAGCGCGGTAGAGCACCCCGAACAGCGCCGCCCGATGCACGGCGAGGCCGAAGCGGCGGCCGCGCCGCGCGTCATAGCGGACTTCGAGCACCGTGCGCCCGCTGCCGGCGTCAGTGCCGTGCAGCCGCTCGATGCGGCTGCCAAGTGAAAGGATCTCATCGAGCAGGCTGAGATCGGCGAGCACGGTCAGCCCGGTCGGCTGCAGGATGAGGCCGGAACCGACAGGCCTCGGCGCGTCGAAACGCTCGAAAATGGTGACCTTGTGTCCGGCCCGCTTGAGGTAAAGCGCTGCCGCCAGCCCGGCCGGACCAGCGCCGGCAATCGCGATCTCGTAAGACTTGCCCATCGTCCCCCAACCCGACCCTGCGGGGACAATCCCGCTTGGAACGCGCCGGATCAATCGGGCGCTTTGACGCTTGTGTCGAGAGATCAGCCCTGGGCGGTGTCGAAGGCGGCGCGCGCGTCGCGCACCGCGTCATGATTGAGTTCGGCCCATTGAACGAGCTGTTGCAGAGGCAGGAACATCGAGCGTCCAAGATCGGTCAGGCTGTATTCGACGCTCGGCGGCTTGGTCGGGAACACCTCGCGGTGCACGTAGCCGTCCCGCTGCAGATCATGGAGCGTCTGCGTCAGCATGCGCTGCGAGATGTCGGGAACCAGCCGGCGCAGCTCGCCAAAGCGATAGGGCTTCTCGGCCAGTGCCATCACCAGCAGCGAGCTCCATTTGCCGCTGATGCCCTGGATCACGTCGCGGACCGGACAATCGGCGAAATTCGCGCCGTTCGTCATGGCCTTGTAGACCTCGAGCTTGGCTTTCAGATTGAAGATCTTGCTGTCCATCGCGACACCCGCTGATCGAAACTAAAGCATCTCCCGAAAGTGGGAACCGGTCTCGGGATAAAGACATGCGTAAATCAAACCTAAAGCGCATGGAGCGAATCTGAAAGATCGCGACGCGCTTTAGGCCGGCCGGGGTGGTTCCCTGGCAGTGCCTACCTCCCGAAAAACTGCCTTCTTTACGGCCTGCGGTCAATTCCTATTTTAGCGCTGGTCTCTTTTTGAGACCATCGATCAGACCCGCCATTGGCATTTTCAAGGGATACCCGATGACCGAAACCCTTCTCGTAACCGGTGCTTCCGGCCATCTTGGCCGCGCCGTCATCAATCATCTGCTTGGCGAACGGAAAGTCGCGCCAGCCAATATCATCGCCACCACACGCAACCCGGAAAATCTCGCCGATCTGGCTGCGCGGGGCGTCGCTGTGAGAGTTGCCGACTTCGACGATAAGGCTTCGCTGGAAGAAGCGTTCACGGGCGCCGACCGGGTGCTTGTCATCTCGACCGGCGAGCTCGACCTGAAAAGCGACCGGCGCCTGAAACAACATCAGACAGCGGTGGCGGCGGCCAAGGCGGCCAAGGTCTCGCACCTGCTCTACACCTCGATGCCCAATCCGGAGCCCGGCTCGCCGGTGCTGTTTGCTGGCGACCATTACGGCACCGAAGAGGCGATCAAGGCGAGCGGCATCCCCTACACCATCTTCCGCAACGGCTGGTATCAGGAGAACCTGTTCAGGTCGCTGCCGCATGCCATTTCGTCGGGCAAGTGGTACAGCTCGGCCGCCGACGGGCGCATCGCTCACGGCGCGCGCGACGATATGGCGGCCGCCATCGCCGCCGGCCTCGCATCCGGCTCCAAGGAAAGCCACATCTACACGCTGACCGGCCCGCAGGCCTATACCACGAATGAAATTGCGGCGCTGGTAAGCGAAGTGACCGGCAAGCCGCTGGAGGTCATCCAGTTGCCGGACGAGGCGCTGACCGAAGGGGTGAAAGCGGCGGGCGTTCCCGAGGATTTCGCCCGTATCATCGTCTCCTTCGATGCCAACACCCGCGCCGGCCGCATAGGCGAGGTGACCGATGCGGTCGAGAAGCTCTCAGGCCGCAAGCCGCGGACGCTGAAGCAGTTCCTCGAAGCGAACAAGGCCGCATTGCTCGGCTGAAGTCTGGCGCGCCTGGGAGGTCGTCCCCCCGGCGCGCTTCACTTCGATTTCTTGGGCATCCGAGCCGGATCGGGCTTTCACCGGTCGCGACAAGCGCGCCTTTCCGAGATGCGGTGTCCAGCCGCGGCAGGCATCGCCCAGCCTCTCAGATCGCGACCTGCGTGCCAATCTCCACCACGCGTCCGGTGGGAATCTGGAAATACTCGGTCGCGTCCGACGCCGTCTTCGCCAGGCCGATGAACAGGCGATCCTGCCAGATCGGCATGCCGGAATTGGGCGAGGCTTTCAGCGAACGGCGCGACAGGAAGAAGGACGTCGTCATGATGTCGAACTTCCAGCCCTGCTTGCGGCAGATGGCCAAGGCACGCGGAATGTTGGGCTGCTCCATGTAGCCGAAGGTCAGCGTCACCCGCATGAACAGCTCGTTGACCGTCTCCAGCTTGACGCGCTCGCTGTCGGGCACCACAGGCTGCGGCGCCGTCACCACCGACAGGATGACGTTCTTTTCGTGCAGCACCTTGTAATGCTTCAGGCTGTGCATCAGCGCCGTCGGCGCGCTCAGCGGATCGCTGGTCAGGAACACGGCGGTGCCCGAGACCAGCTGCGGCTTCTTCTTCAACAGGTTTCCCGCCAGGAAATCGAGCGGGATCTCGTTACGGCGCGTCTTGTCGAACAAATAGCGGCTGCCGCGCACCCAAGTCCACATGCCGAGGATAATGGCGAAGGCGACCGCGAGAGAGGCCCAGCCCCCCTCGAACACCTTGACGATGTTGGAGGCGAAGAAGCCTATGTCGATCAGGGCGAACACCGCCGTCAGGCCGATCGCCGGCCAGATATTCCACTTCCAGATGCGTGTCATGACGATGAACAGCAGCGTCGTCGTCACCAGCATGTTGCCTGTGACGGAAATGCCATAGGCTGAGGCGAGCCTGCTGGATTCGCCGAAGCCAACCACCAATAGCATCACCACCAGCGCCAGGAGCATGTTGACGCGCGGCATATAAACCTGGCCGGACTGCTTCTCCGACGTATGCAGGATTTCGAGTCGCGGCAGCATGTTGAGCTGCACCGCCTGTCTGGTCAGCGAATAGGCGCCGGAGATGACGGCCTGGCTGGCAATCACGGTCGCTGCGGTCGCAAGGACCACCATGGGGATCAGCGCCCAGCCCTCATTCATCTCGAAAAACGGGTGGCCGACCGTGCCCCCCTTGGCAAGCACATAGGCCCCCTGCCCGGCATAGTTCAAAAGCAGGCAGGGAAACACGATCGCAAGCCAGGCCAGCACGATCGGCTTGCGGCCGAAATGGCCGAGGTCGGCATAGAGCGCCTCGGCGCCGGTGACGGCCAGGAAGACGGCGCCGACCGTGACGAAGGACACGTCGGGCGAACTGATGAAGAAGGCCACGATGTAGTGCGGGCTTATGGCCCACAGGATTTCCGGGTCCGAGATGATGTGCTTCAGCCCGGAAACGCCGATGGCAAGGAACCATATGGCGGTGACCGGCCCGAACACCAGGCCCACACCGCCCGTGCCGAAACGCTGCACCGCAAACACGGCTGCGAGAATGAGCAATGTCAGCGGCACCACATAGGGCTGGAAGGCGGGTGTGACGACGTTCATGCCCTCGACCGCCGACAGCACCGAGATGGCTGGCGTGATGACAGCATCGCCGAAGAACAGCGACGCGCCGACGATGCCGATGCCGAGCACGATCGCCGAGCGTGTCGGAAAAGTGCCGCGCGCCAGCGCCATTAGCGACAGCACGCCGCCCTCGCCGCGGTTGTCGGCGCGCAGCACGAACATGATGTACTTCACCGTGACCGTGATGGTGAGCGACCAGATAATCAGCGACAGCACGCCGAGAATGTCGGCGCGGTTGGCCACGTCGCCGCCCGACGAGGCGTGCAGCGCCTCGCGGAAGGCGTAGATCGGGCTCGTGCCGATATCGCCATAGACGACGCCGAGCGCCCCCAGCATCAACACCTTGGCGCTGTGCTGTTCGATCTCTGGATGGCTCGATTGGTCGACGGGTTCTGCCTCAGCACCATTGGCAAGGGCCATGGACCACACTCCGATAAAACGCGCGGTGCTCTACGCTTGCTGCAGTGCAATATCAAGTGCCCTAGCGTGAGGGCTCCCATGCCGCCGACGCACGGCTTCACTGTGCACGGAGCGCGCCTGCATCGTCATCCGATAGAAACGGCCTCGTCAGATAGCGACCTGCGTGCCGATCTCGACCACGCGTCCGGTGGGAATCTGGAAATACTCCGTCGCATCCGCAGCCGTCCGCGCGAGGCCGATGAACAGGCGATCCTGCCAGACCGGCATGCCGGAATTGGGCGAGGCCTTAAGCGAGCGGCGCGACAGGAAGAAGGACGTCGTCATGATATCGAACTTCCAGCCCTGCTTGCGGCAGATGGCCAAGGCGCGCGGAATGTTCGGCTGCTCCATGTAGCCGAAGGTCAGCGTCACGCGCATGAAAAGCTCGTTGACCGTCTCCAGCTTGACGCGCTCGCTGTCGGGCACGACCGGCTGCGGCGCCGTCACCACCGACAGGATGACATTCTTTTCGTGCAGCACCTTGTAGTGCTTCAGGCTGTGCATCAGCGCCGTGGGGGCGCTCAGCGGATCGCTAGTCAGGAACACGGCGGTGCCCGAGACGAGCTGCGGCTTCTTCTTCAACAGGTTCGCCGCGAGGAAATCGAGCGGGATCTCGTTGCGGCGCGTCTTGTCGAAGAGGTAGCGGGTTCCGCGGATCCAGGTCCACATGATCAGGCCCATGAGGCAGGCGACGGTGATCGACACCCAGCCCCCTTCGACGATCTTGACAACGTTGGCCGAGAAGAAGCCGAGATCGATGACGCCGAACAGCAATGCCAGCGCCAGTGCGGCCGCAACCTGCCATTTCCAGAGCCAGCGCATGACGACGAACAAAAGGATTGTCGTCATCAGCATCTCGCCGGTCACCGAAATGCCGTAGGCCGAGGCGAGCGCGCTCGAGCTGCCGAAACCGACGACCAGAAGCATGACGCCGAGTGCCACCAGGAGATTGACCCTCGGCATATAGATCTGGCCGCTCTGCATCTCGGATGTGTGCTGCACTTCGATACGGGGCAGAAGGTTGAGCTGCACGGCCTGCCGTGTCAGCGAGAAGGCGCCGGAAATGACGGCCTGGCTGGCGATGACGGTGGCCGCGGTCGCCAGGCCCACCATCGGCATCAGCGCCCATTCGGGCAGCATCTGGAAGAACGGGTTGGTGGGCTTGCCGCCATGCGAGAGCACGAAGGCGCCCTGCCCGAAATAATTCAGGAGCAGGCAAGGAAAAACGATTGCGAACCAGGCCATCACGATCGGCTTGCGGCCGAAATGGCCGAGGTCGACATAGAGCGCCTCGGCGCCGGTGACGGCCAGGAACACGGCACCCACGGTGACGAAGGCGCCCGTCGGCGTGGTGGCGAGATAATAGATCGCGTAATATGGATTGATCGCCAGGAAGACGGATGGGTCGTCGACGATATGATAGACGCCAGCCGCTCCGATGGCCACGAACCATGTCGCCGTCACGGGTCCGAACACCGCCGCCACCTTGCCCGTGCCGAAGCGTTGCACGGCGAAAAGCACGGCCAGGATGACCAGCGTGATCGGGACCACATAGGCATCGAGCGCCGGGGTGACGACTTTCAGGCCCTCAACCGCCGAAAGCACCGAGATCGCCGGCGTGATGATCGAATCGCCGAAGAACAATGCCGCGCCGCAAAGGCCGATAACCAGGATGAAACGCGAGCCCGGGGGGTAGGCGCTGCGCGCCAGCGACATCAGCGACAGCGTGCCGCCTTCGCCCTTGTTGTCGGCCCTGAGCACGAAGGCGACATATTTTATCGTGACGATGATGGTGAGCGCCCAGACGATCAGTGACAGCACGCCGAGCACGTCATGGCGGGCGACCGAGCTCGACGAGGCATGCAGCGCCTCGCGGAAGGCGTAGATCGGGCTCGTGCCGATATCGCCGTAGACGACGCCTAGCGCGCCAAGCATGAGAACCTTGGTGCTGTGCTGCCGCTCGGTTTCGGCATGGCCCGAGCGTTCGAGGGATTCCGTCTCGCTGGCGTTGGCTAGCACCATGAACCCCATTTCATCAGATTCGCCACGCTTCGAGGTCGCCGCAACGCGCGGGACGCACCGAAACTGCCGGAGTTACGCAAGGCGCCCTACCATCCGCAGGCCTTCAAGAACCGCCCGACAGTGCCGGCCATGCCATACTCCAGCGCATCCGCTGTCAACCCATGTCCGATCGATACTTCGGCTAATGCCGGAATGCGTTTGGCCAGCGGCGGCAGGTTCTTCACGGTCAGATCGTGGCCGGCATTGACACCGAGCCCGGCCGCGAACGCCGCATCAGCGGTTTTTCCCAACCTTTCCAGTTCTTTCGCCGCCTTTGCGGAATCAGAATGGTAACCTCCATATGGCCCGGTATAGAGCTCGATGCGGTCGGCGCCGGTGTCGCGAGCCGCACTGACCGCGTCCGGATCCGCGTCGGAAAACAAAGACACGCGAAACCCGCCCTTCTTCAACCGCTTGACGATCGGAGTGAGGAACGCCGCCTGGGCGACGAAGTTCCAGCCATGGTCAGAAGTCGCCTGCGCAGGGTCGTCCGGCACCAGCGTCACTTGCTCGGGCTGGTTCTTTTCGACAAGCGCCAGGAAATCCTCGGTCGGATAGCCCTCGATGTTGAATTCCGCGCCCGGAAACTCGTCGTCGATCAGCGCCCTGATCTCCGGCAGGTCGGAATGCCTGGTGTGCCGCTCGTCAGGGCGCGGATGGACCGTCAGCCCGTGCGCGCCGGCGGCAAGCGCTATGCGGCCAAGTCCGGTCACGCTCGGCCATGGCAGGTCGCGACGGTTGCGCAGCATGGCGACCGCGTTGAGATTGACCGAAAGCTTGGCGGGCATGAGCTGGGGTCCAGTGGATCGGCGCGCATCTATAGCGCCTTTGACGGGAACAGATAGAGGGTTTCGCGTGTTCCAGGGGATAGATGGAGGCTAAGATAAGGATTTGCCAGTGAATTTCCTCGAAGCCGTGCCGGCGATCCGCCGCATCGAGACCAATCGCGATGCGCTTTTCGCCATCGACGTCGTCGGCGATGTCTCGCCGGCCGATGCGGAAAACCTGTTCGGCCTGCTGGAGGCCGCCTACGCGCTGCATCCCAGGATCGACGTGCTGGTGAGGTTGACCGACGAGGAAAGCGTCGACTGGGCCAATATCAAGCAAGACACGCTCAAGCAGGGCGTGGCCGACGCGATGCAACATGTCGTGCGCTGCGCGGCCATCGGCGAGCCGAGCTGGGCCCCCCTCGTCGCCGGCCTTTTCCCCAAGACGCTGCCTTTCGAATTCAGGCGCTTTGGCGTCGACGACGAGGAAGCCGCCTGGCAATGGCTTGGCGCAAGACCAACGGACTAGGGTTGTTGAGATTCAGGTCAGGCCGAGCCGGAGTCGAAGACGGGCGCGAAGCGACCAAACTGGATGGTTTCCGGGAACCGGCCTACGCCGGCCGGAGCCTTCATAGAGCGGAGACGCTTATGAGAGCTTCGGCCGGCGAAGGCCGGAGCGGAGCGTGCCTGACGTATGTGCGCACCGGAAGCGCAGGAAGCCGCCATTTGCAGGCCGGCCTCACCTGAATCCCAACAACCCTAGCGCACGACCGTCAGCCGCTCGGCGGCGCGGGTGATGGCGGTGTAGAGCCAGCGCTGCCTGGTTTCCTTGAACGCCCAGCTCTCGTCGAACAGCACCACGTCGTTCCACTGCGAGCCCTGCGCCTTGTGCACGGTCAGCGCATAGCCGTAATCGAAATCGTCGAAGCGCTTCTTCTGCTGCCAGGGGATTTCGGCATCCGGATCCTCGAATGCCGCCTTGAGCAGCTTGATCTTGGCGACGCCGCGGTCGGGGTCGTCCTCTTCCGGCGAGACCAAAAGGTTGATGCCGGGCTTCACCGTCTCGCGCGACGAGGTCATCACCTTCCACAGCGAACCGTTGAGCAGCCCCTTGGCCGGGTCGTTGCGCAGGCAGACCAGCTTGTCGCCGGCTTGCGGGAAGTCGGCGTTGAACCCCTTCAGCTCGCGCAGCCTTTGATTGTAGCGCCGGCGCGTGCGGTTGGTGCCGACCAGCACCTGATCGGCCTTGAGCACCAGCTCCTGGTTGACTGCTTCCCTGCCGATCACCTGCGCCGTACCGTAGTCGCCATGCATGAATTCGCGGCCCTCGCGCACGTCGAGCGCCAGCCGGATGATCGGATTGTCGCGCGCTTGGCGATGGATCTCGGTCAACAGAACGTCCGGCTCATGCTCGGTGAAGAAGCCGCCGCCCGAGATCGGCGGCAGCTGCGCCGGGTCGCCGAGCACCAGGATCGGCGTGCCGAAACTCTGCAGGTCGCGACCGAGCTGCTCGTCGACCATCGAGCATTCGTCGATGACGACAAGCTTGGCGCGCGAAATCGGGCTTTGCCGGTTGAGCGAGAAGGTCGGCGACATCGAGGTCTTGCCGGTCACCTCGTCCTCGACCGATTCCTCGCCTTTCGGCCTGTAGATCAACGAATGGATGGTGCGGGCGTTGGTCGCCCCCTTCGAGCGCAGCACCTGCGCCGCCTTGCCGGTGAAGGCGGCGAACTGCACCTGGCCGTCGACATGCTCGGCGAAATAGCGCGCCAGCGTCGTCTTGCCGGTGCCGGCATAGCCGAACAGCCGAAAGACCTGCGGCCGGCCCTCCTTGAGCCAGCGCCCGACCGCTCTCAAAGCCTCATCCTGCTGGGGAGAAAATTCCATCAGTGCGACAGACCGGATTCGCAGGCGAAAGACAAGATTGGCCGCCATATCGACCGTTGTCGGCTGCGGGCGCAAACGCCTCCGACAACTCAGGCTATCAGTCGCAAACCGGAACGTAAAGAGAACAAAGACGATCTATCGGCCTGCGCCCGGATCATTCTCCAGCAGGATCGGCTTGCCATGTGGCGTGGCGTGCGCGGCGCGTTCCCAGGCGGCGGCGAGTTCATCCACCTCGCCCTTGCGGGCGACACCCTTCCTGGACAAAAGCTTCTCCAGCGCCGCCAGCCAATGCTCGTAGTAATCGTGACCGTCCGTTGCGGCGCTTGGCTGCTTCACCTCGGCTGAAAGCGCCTCCGCCCATTCGCTCCACGAAAACAGGCCCTTGCCGTGCAGCGCAACGGTCAGTGCGAAGGCTTCGGCCTGCCACGGCTCGGCGAAGACCGGCTCGTCGAAACCGGCCGGCAACGCACCTTCATGCCGGCTCAAGATAACTCTCCCAGGCATCGATCGAGACGCTGAGCGTCGGATCGGCGCCTTCGCCCCAGATTTCGGCCCCGTCGAACACCACGGTGTAGACCCATTGCGGGTTCTCGCCCTTGCCGTGCGCATTGCTGTCGGGGAAGACGAAGCTGTCGCGCACCGCCTCAATCCTGCCGTTCTTGCCGCGCGCATAACTCGGCAGGCGCGTATGGCCGGTCGGGTTGAAATTCTTTGTGCGCACGCGATCGCCCGCTCGGAAACGCGCCGGGGTAGCGACCGGCCGGTTGCAAGGCCCGCCCTTGGCGAGCACCGCCGGCACATCCGCCGCCTTCAGCACTCTCTTCGGCGTCGCGGCGGGATCGACTGCCTTGCCGGCGGCAAGGTCGCGCTCGGTGACGAAGCCGTGGCGTTTCAGGAGCACTTCCAGCGCCTTGATCCAGATCTGGTAGTAGCTCGATGAGTAATAGTCGGCGGGATGCAGCGATTCCCGCGCATGCCGGCTCTCGTCGATATTCCAGGCGCCCATGCCGCCGGCGGTGAGCGTCACGCCCAGCGCGCGCTTTTCCCACGCCGCGTGGAAATAGGGCTCGTCCTTCTCGGGCGCGACCGGCCCGAAACCCATTTGACCGCCGAGATCCTGCGGTCCGTTCATGCGGGTTCCCCTTCCGGCTCTTTGGCAAGCGCGGTGCCGATCATCGCATCGCGGCTGACCAGTCCGGCGAGCTGCTCTTCGCTCCAGCCCTCGGTCCCCTTGGGACGCATCGGCACCACCAGGTAGCGAAGCTCGGCTGTCGAATCCCACACACGGATCTTCTTCTGCGCCGGCAGCGTCAGCCCGAACTCCTCCAGCACGCCGCGCGGATCGATGACCGCCCGCGAGCGGTAAGGCGGCGCCTTGTACCAGACCGGCGGCAGGCCGAGCACCGACCACGGATAGCAGGAGCAGAGCGTGCAAACGACGAGGTTGTGCGTCTCCTCGGTGTTGAACACGGCCTGCATGTGCTCGCCCTGCCGGCCGGTGTAGCCCAGCGACGCGATCGCCGCGGTCGCGTCGCGCTTGAGCCATTCGGCATAGTCAGGATCGTTCCAGGCCTTCGCCACCACCCGCGCCCCGTTGCGCGGGCCGATCTTCGTCTCATAGGTGTCGACGATGACGTCGATGGCCGCAGGGTCGATCAGGCCCTTTTGGGTCAGAATCGTCTCCAGCGCGCGCACGCGCGCCGCGAACGGATCGAGCTCGTTGTCGTGGTCATGATCATGGGACATGGTCACAGACTAGGATCGGCTGCGGCTGGCCGCAAGCGCCACGGCTTGGGCCAGTCGGAGCGATCTACTCGGCTGCCGTCTTCTGCGGCTCGGGTTCGCCGTCGAACAGCGAGGCTTGCTCGCCGCTTTCCACCACATGCAGCGCCGGCCGGCTCTTCTTCGACGAGAAGCTGAGCAGCCAGCCCGAGAAATTCTCGAAATAGACGTAGATCACCGGCGTGACGAACAGCGTCAGCGCCTGCGAGGCGAGCAGGCCGCCGACCACGGCAACGCCGAGCGGCTGGCGCAATTCGGCGCTGGCGCCGGTGCCGAGCGCGATCGGGAACGTGCCCATCAACGCCGCAAGCGTCGTCATCATGATGGGCCGGAAGCGCATCAGGCAGGCTTTGTGGATGGAATCCCTCGCCGACATGCCCTGCCGCCTGAGCTCCAGCGCGACGTCGACCATCATGATGCCGTTCTTCTTGACGATGCCTATCAGCATCAGGATGCCGATCACCGCGATCACCGACAGATCCATGCCAGCGAAGCGCAGCGCCACCACGGCGCCCAGCACCGCCGACGGCAGGCCGGTGAGGATGGTGAGCGGGTGGATGAAGCTCTCATAGAGCATGCCGAGCACGATATAGATCGTCAGGATCGCGCCGCCGATCAGCAGCCCCTGATTGGCAAGCGAATCCTGGAAGGTCTTGGCCGTGCCGGCAAAGCTCGTCGAGATCTCCTTCGGCATGCCGATCTGGTCTTTGAGCTGGTCGATGCGGGTCACCGTGTCGCCGAGCGATACGCCTTGCGGCAGGTTGTAGGAGATCGTCACCGCCGGAAGCTGACCGAGCTGATTGATCGTCAGCGCGCCGGCCGTGCGGTCGACATGGGCGAAGGCGCCGAGAGGCACCAGGCTGCCGCTCGCCGTCCGCATCTGGATGGCGAGCATCCGCTCGGGCGACCATTCGATCTCGGGATCAAGCTCGGTGATGACCTCATAGCTGTCGGCCGAACCGAAGATCGTCGAAACCTGGTCGGTGCCGAAGCCGCCATAGAGGGCGGAACGCAGCGTGTCGGTGTCGATGCCGAGCTGGGCGGCCTTGTCGCGGTCGATCACCAGCGAGGCCTGCAATGCGTTGTTTTGCAGGTCGCTGGTGACGTCGGTGAATTTCGTATGGTCCGCGGCCATCGCGTCGTTCAGCTTCTGCGCCCAGATGTCGGTCTGGCCGGTGTCGAGCCCCTGCACCACGAGCTGATAGGCGCTGGCCGACGACCGCGAGCCGAGCCGCAGGTTCTGCACGGGCTGCATATAGGTCTCGATGCCCGCCACGCCGGCCAGCTGGCGTCTCAGATCCGAAAGCACCTTCTCGATGTTGGGCCGCTGATCCTTGCCCTTGAGCTGGACGAAGAGCTGGCCCTGGTTGAGCGCGTTGTTGCCGCTACCCGCCGACCAGGCCACATGGTCGACATAGGGCGACTTCGAAAACACGCTGGCCACCTGCCCTTGCAGCTTCGCCATGGCGTCGAACGAGATGTCCTGGCGCGCGATCGTGGTCACCGATATCTGGCCGATATCCTCCTGCGGAAAGAAGCCCTTCGGGGAGACCTGGATCACCCACACCGACGCCGCGGCGGTCGCGATGAAGACGAGGAACACCAGGAAAGTGTTTCGCAGGCAGAAGCCCAGGATCCGGTCATAGCCGCGCGTGATGAGGTCCGGCTTATGGCCGGGGGCGTGCTTTTCGCGATCGGCCTTGGTCACCGACAACAGACGCGAGCAGAGCATCGGCGTCAGCGTCAGTGACACGAACATCGAGGCCAGGATGGCGACGGTCACCACGACGGCGAATTCGTTGAAGATGCGGCCGATGACGCCGCCCATCAGAAGCACGGGAATGAACACCGCCACCAGCGAGATCGAGATCGAGATGATGGTGAAGCCGATTTCGCGCGCTCCCTTCAACGAAGCGTCGAAGGCGGACAGCCCGTCCTCTTCCATATGGCGGAAGATGTTTTCCAGCATGACGATGGCGTCGTCGACGACAAGACCGACAGCCAAAGTCAATCCCATCAGCGAGATATTGTCGATCGAGAAGCCGAACAGGAACATCGCGCCAAGCGTGGCGATCAGCGAGATCGGCACCGCCACCGCCGGGATGATCGTCGCCGTCACCCGGCGCAGGAATACGAAGATCACCAGCACCACAAGCGCGATGGTCAAGAGCAGCGTGAACTGGACGTCGTCGACGGCCTGGCGGATCGATGTCGAGCGGTCATTGAGCAGCTTGATCTGGGCGGCGCCCGGCATCTGGTCCTGGAAGGACGGCAGCATCGCCTTGACCTTGTCGACGACGTCGACGGTATTGGCGTCGGGCTGGCGCTGCACGGCCATGATGATCGCGCGCGTGCCGTCATACCAGCTCGCCGTCGTCGTGGTCTGCACGGAATCGACGACGCGCGTCACGTCGCCCAGCCGCACCGGGCGGCCGTTCTTGGTGGCGATGATGAGGTTGGAGAAGCCTGCGGCGTCGGTAAGCTGCGTGTTGGCAGTGATCGTCAGCTGCTGCTTGTTGTTCTGCAGCACGCCGAGCGGAGTGTTGCTGTTGGCCGAGGTAATGGCGGCCTGCAGCTGATCGATCGAGATGCCGCGCGCGGCGAGCGCGGTCGGATCGATCTGGATGCGCACGGCGTATTTCTGCTGGCCGAAGATCGAGACCTGGGCCACGCCGTCGATGGTCGACAGCGACGGTGACATGACGTTTTCCGCGAAGGCGTCGAGGTCGGTCAGCGGGACCGTGTCGCTGACCAGCGACATCAGAAGGATCGGCGCGTCGGCCGGATTGACCTTGCGATAGCTTGGCGGCGAGGTCATTTCCGGCGGCAGCGATCTTTGCGTGCGCGCGATCGCCGCCTGGACGTCCGCCGCCGCGGCATCGATGTCGCGGTTGAGCACGAACTGGATGGCGATCGAGGTCTGGCCGAGCGAATTGGTGGTCGAGATCGAATCGATGCCGGCGATCGTCGCGAATTGCTTGATCAGCGGCGTCGCCACCGATGTCGCCATCGTCTCGGGCGAAGCACCGGGAAGGCTGGCCGAAACGTTGACCACCGGAAATTCAGCGCTGGGCAGCGCCGCCACCGGCAGGAACTTGTAGGCAAAAATACCGCCCAGAATGAGGGCGAACGACATCAGAAGGGTGGCGACAGGCTTGCGGATGCAGAATTCGGAGATCATTGGCTCGCCCCGCCGGCCTTGTCGGCCTCCGCGACCTTGGGCGATGCCTGTTCACCGGATCCCGCGGCGGCTTTGCCTTCATGCACCGCCGCGCCGTTTTTCAACCGTGTCTGGCCTTCGACGACGACCTTCTCGCCGCTCTTGAGCCCATCGCTGATGGCGCTGTTTTGGCCTTCCGTCAGCGCCACCTGCACCGGCCGCATCTCGACGGTGTTGTCCGGCTTGACGACGTAGACGAACGGCCCCTTCTGGCTCGGCTGCACCGCGACCGTGGGAACGGAGGTCATCTGCGGCATGATGCCGGCCTCGAGCACCACGTTCACATACTGCCCAGGCCACAGCGAAAGATCCGGATTCGGTATGCTCGCCCGCGTGGCGATGGTGCCGGAGGCCGTATCGACGCTGGAATCGACGAAATCGAGTGTGCCCTTGCCGATCGGCGTGGGATCGCCGGTCTTGGTCAGCGTCACGTCGCCTTGCTGCGGGTCGGCGAGCGCCTTATGCAAAAGGGCAAGGTTGCTCTCGGGCAGCGTGAAGTTCACCTGCAGCGGATCCATCTGCGTGATGGTGACCAGCGGCGTCGAGCTGCTCGCGTTGCCGTTGCTGGTGGTGACGAGATCGCCGACCGACACATTGACCGCGCCGAGCCGGCCCGAGATCGGCGCCGTGATCGTTGCATAGCTCAATTGCACGGTGTCGGCATCAATGGTCGCCTTGTCGGCGTCGATGGTGGCGGCCGCGGCCTTCTGGGCCGCCAGCGCCTGATCGTAGGTCTGCTGCGTGCCGGCCTGCTTGGCGACGAGGTCCTTCGCACGCTGCAGATCGGCCTGGGCGCTCACCAGCATCGCCTGGTCCTTGGCGAGCTGCGCCTGATCCTTGGCGAGCTGCGCCTTCAGCGCGCGGTCATCGAGCGAAATGAGCAGATCGCCGGCCTTGACCATCTGCCCGTCCTTGACCGCGATCGACACGATCTGGCTCGAAACACGGGCATTGATATTGACCACCTCCGGTGACGAGACGAAGCCGATGGCATAGCGGCGGATCGGAAAATCGGCTGTCGTCGCGGTGGCGGAGACGATCGAGGCCGAACGCGGACCACCGGCTTTCGCATTGTCGCTTTTCGCATTGTCCGGGGCACCGGCCGCTTTATCGCCGCTCGCCGTCTTGTCCGTGGCGGCCGCGCTTTCCTGCTTGCCCGAAATCAGCTGCTGGACCTTGGCCGACGTCGTGGGCGAAAGATAGAGCCCGGCGCCCGCCAAACCGGCGACCGCAACAACTGCAAAGGCGATTTTTCCGCGCATCGACAAATAAGCCTTCTACCCGACACGCCGATCCCGGTGGTCCATTCTAGCTCGCTTCACGACCTCGTGCCGCGATTTTCGTGGAGTAGATAGGACAAGGCTTTGGCCGAAAAGGGCCAAAACGGGGCATTACGAAGATTTAATGTGCACTGCACAATGGCTAGGCAGCCGGCAAACGAATCCAACGAACGCCTCTGCGACCAGTCCGAAAACTGTCAGATGTGTTGAGATTCAGGTCAGGCCGAGTCGAAAAGGATGGTTTTCGAGAACCGGAGCGGAGCGTACTTTTCGTACGTGAGCACCGGAAGCGCAGAAAGCCAGCGTTGGCAGGCCGGCCTCACCCTGAATAGGCATATCTAACGGAGCATCGGCCACAGCGTCGCCGCCAAGAGCACGCCCATGGCGATATTGAACCATTTCAGCCGCACCGGATCCGACAGAAAGCCGCGCAGCGCCGTGCCGAAGCCGGCCCATACCGAAACGCTGGGCAGGTTGACGATGGTGAAGGCGATCGAGATGAGCGCCACCGAGACGAACGGGTGATCGGCATTGGTGTAGACGGCCATCGCGGTGATCGCCATCACCCATGCCTTGGGATTGACCCACTGGAATGCGGCGGCGTCGATGAAGCGCATCGGCCGTCCCTGCGCCCCCTTTCCGTCGCTTATCGAGCGCGACATGGCGATCTTCCAGGCGAGGTAGAGCAGGTAGGCGGCGCCGGCGATCTTCAGCGCCGTATGCAGCGCCGGCACCGCGGTCAACACCGCGCCGAGCCCGAAGCCGACGGCCAGCAGCAGGACCAGAAAGCCGATGCTGATGCCCAGCATGTGCGGAACCGTCCTGGCGATACCGAAATTGACGCCGGAAGCCAGCAGCATGAGGTTGTTCGGCCCCGGCGTGATCGAAGTCACGAAGGCATAGACCAACAGGGCAAGGAATGTGTCGAGCGACATGTTATCCTCCCAGATATGTCAGCCTTACTGTCCTTTTAGCAAATGCGCAAAAGCCAGAAACGGGCAACCGCCGGGCCAAAGTTTGAAACAGGACGGTCGCCCTGTTCACATTCCCTGCGGGCCGCGGTTCATCGCGGCGACGCCGGTGCGGCAGATCTCGACCAGGCCGAGCGGCTTCATGATGGCGATGAACTGGTCGAGCTTGGACCCCTTGCCGGTGATCTCGAAGATGAAATGCTCGGTGTTGGCGTCGATGACCGAGGCGCGGAAAGCATCCGCGAGCCTCAGCGCCTCGACCCGGGCGTCGCCTGTGCCGGCGACCTTCACCAACGCGAGCTCACGTTCCAGCGGGCGCTCCTGCCCAAGCTCATGCGAGCGCACGGTCAGGTCGACCACCCGGTGCACCGGCACGATGCGCTCGAGCTGATGCTTGATCTGCTCCATCACATGCGGCGTGCCGCGCGTCACGATGGTGATGCGCGACAGATGCTTCTCATGCTCGGTCTCTGAAACGGTAAGGCTTTCGATGTTGTAGCCACGGCCTGAGAACAGGCCGATGACGCGGGCAAGCACGCCCGGCTCGTTGTCGACCAGCACGGAAAGCGTGTGCGTTTCCGGCTTTTCGGTTTCCTTGGCGATGAAATAGGCGGAGCCGGTCGGTTGAAGGTGCTGTGCGTTCATAAGGTGAATCTCGATTTCAGACTTTTGAGCTAATTCTCTGTTTGCGCACGGCTTTCTCGCGACAGCCCCGCCTTGATGGCTGGTGTTATGGATGGAGCATGATGTTGCCCGAAAACCGCTTCTCACTTTTCGGCATCATGCTCTAAACCAATTCCCTGCCCTTGGCGTCGATGGCGTTGGCCACCGCCTCGTCGGTCGCCTCGTCGGGCAGCAGCATCTCGTTATGCGCCTTGCCCGACGGGATCATCGGGAAGCAGTTGGCCAAGGTCGCCACGCGGCAGTCGAACAGCACCGGCTTCTTGACCGTGATCATCTCGCGGATCGCGTCGTCGAGCTCGTCCGGCTTGTCGCAGCGAATGCCGTGGCCGCCATAGGCTTCCGCCAGCTTGACGAAATCCGGCATCGCCTCGGTGTAGGAATGCGACAGCCGGTTGCCGTGCAGCAGCTGCTGCCATTGGCGCACCATGCCCATATACTGGTTGTTGAGGATGAATATCTTGATCGGCGCCTCGTATTGCACCGCCGAGCTCATCTCCTGCATGGTCATCTGCACCGAAGCGTCGCCGGCAATGTCGATGACCAGCGCGTCGGGATGCGCGATCTGCACGCCGAGCGCGGCCGGCAGGCCATAGCCCATCGTGCCGAGGCCGCCCGACGTCATCCAGCGATTCGGCTTGTCGAAATGATAGTGCTGCGCCGCCCACATCTGGTGCTGGCCGACCTCGGTGGTGATGTAGGTGTCCTTATCTTTGGTCAGTTCGTAGAGCCGCTGGATCGCGTATTGCGGCATGATGACCTCGTTGTTCATCTTGTAGGCGAGCGAATCCCGCGCCCGCCATTTCGCGATCTGCTCCCACCACGGATAAAGCGCCTTCTTGTCGACCTTGGCGGTCGCCCGCCATAGCCGCACCAGATCCTCCAGCACGCGGCCGACATCGCCGAGGATCCCGACATCGGCATGGACGTTCTTGTTGATCGAGGATGGATCGATGTCGATGTGGATCTTCTTCGAGTTCGGCGAGAACGCACTCAGCCGGCCGGTGATGCGGTCGTCGAAGCGCGCGCCGATGCAGACCATCACGTCGCAATCATGCATGGCCATATTGGCTTCGTAGGTACCGTGCATGCCGAGCATCCCGACCCAGTTCTTGCCGGAGGCCGGATAGGCGCCCAGCCCCATCAGCGTCGAGGTGATCGGAAAACCGGTGAGGTCGACCAGCTCGCGCAGCAGATGGCTGGCTTCCGGACCGGAATTGATGACGCCGCCGCCCGAATAGATGATCGGTCTCTTCGCGCCCGCCATCAGCTCGACCGCGGCCTTCACCTTCTCCAGATCGCCCTGGACCTTCGGTTGGTAGCTGGTGCGCGGCGCCGTCTGCGGCGGCACGTAGATGCCCTTGGCGAACTGCACGTCCTTCGGGATATCGACCACGACCGGGCCGGGACGCCCCGTCGTCGCGACATGGAACGCCTCATGGATAGTGGCGGCGAGCTGGTTGACGTCCTTCACCAGCCAGTTGTGCTTGGTGCAGGGCCGCGTGATGCCCACCGTGTCGCATTCCTGGAAGGCGTCGGAGCCGATCAGCGAGGTCGGCACCTGGCCGGTCAGGCAGACCAGCGGGATCGAATCCATCAGCGCGTCCTGCAGCGGCGTCACCGCATTGGTGGCCCCGGGGCCGGACGTCACCAAAAGCACGCCGGCCTTGCCGGTCGAGCGGGCATAGCCTTCGGCCGCGTGGCCGGCGCCCTGCTCGTGCCGCACCAGAATGTGCTCGACGTCGTCTTGCTGGAAAATCTCGTCGTAGATCGGAAGCACGGCGCCGCCCGGATAGCCGAACACATGCTTGACGCCGTTGTCCTTCAGCGCCTGCACCACCATTTCGGCGCCCGTCATTTCGCGCCGCTCGTTCTGTCCGTTGCTCATCGGTCTGGTCCCGTAATGTTCGCCGCCTGGCGATTTGCTGGTCGTTTAGTCGTGTTCAAGGCAATAAAAAAGGCCCCCGAGGGAGCCTGTGTGATGCGCATGGGAGGTTTTCGCCCGGCGGTTACACCGCCTTGCCCACGCGCCAGCCTACGAGAATGAGTGCCGTTTTCATGGGCGCGGACAATAAGGGCCAAAACGCGGGCTCGTCAATGGGGTCCAGCGCGAATTCACTCGCCTGTGGGAGACGGCGCCTGCGCGCACCCCCCCACAGCTACCATAGTACAGTTGAGCGTCGCTCTCCGACGCACCACTATACGCTGGCAAAAGACGTGCGAGGAGGACGCATGGCTGGCGAGCACATACGCGAGATCGAGCAGGTCCTGTCCGGCGTGCGATCGTCTCGCGACGATGTCATAGTTCAATCCTGGCTGCGCTGCATCGATACCCATCGACTCGATCCGGCACGGCCGATCGAAGCCCATATCGTCCTAACAGATTGATTTCATTGCAATCGCTCATGAGCATCGCGGTTGGCAGGCTGCTTACTGCTCATGCCGGACTCTAACAAAGTGGAGGAGAACAAATGCTCGAGAGAACACCCACCACCAAGGCGCAAGCGCTGCTCGACAAGTTCGGCAAGGCGCTGGAAGCCGGCGACATCGACAGCGCCGTCAACTGCTTCCAGGCCGATTGCTACTGGCGCGACCTCGTCACCTTCACCTGGAATCTGAAGACGATGGAGGGCCAGGACCAGATCCGCGACATGCTGCAGGCGACGCTGGCCAGCACCAAGCCGGCCGGATGGGCGGTGGCCAAGGGCGAGGAAGCGAGCGAAGACGGCGGCGTCATCACCGCCTGGATCACCTTCGAGACGAGCGTGGCGCGCGGCTTTGGCCTCGTGCGGTTCAAGGGCGACCTGATCTGGACCCTGCTCACCACCATGGCGGAGCTGAAAGGCCATGAGGAGAAGGCCGGCTTCACGCGTCCTCTCGGCGCCAAGCACGGCCACGGCAAGGGCCGCAAGACCTGGCGTGAGGAGCGCGACGACGAGATCGCCGAGCTCGGCCACACCAAGCAACCCTATGTCGTGATCATCGGCGGAGGCCAGGGCGGTATCGCGCTCGGCGCCCGGCTGAAACAGCTCGGCGTGCCTACCATCATCGTCGAGAAGAACGAGCGTCCGGGCGACTCCTGGCGCAAGCGCTACAAGTCGCTCTGCCTGCACGACCCGGTCTGGTACGATCACCTGCCCTATATCGACTTCCCGAAGAACTGGCCGGTCTTCGCGCCCAAGGACAAGATTGGCGACTGGCTGGAAATGTACGCCAAGGTGATGGAGCTGAACTATTGGTCTTCCACCACCGCCAAATCCGCCAAATACGACGAGAAGGCCAAGGAATGGACGATCGTCGTCGAGCGCGGCGGCAAGGAGATCGTGCTCAAGCCGAAGCAACTGGTGCTGGCGACCGGCATGTCGGGCAAGGCGAACTGGCCGAAATACAAAGGCCAGGATATCTTCAAGGGCGAGCAACAGCACTCCTCGACCCATCCCGGACCGGACAAATACCGCGGCAAGAAGGTGGTGGTCATCGGCTCCAACAACTCGGCCCACGACATCTGCGCGGCGCTGTGGGAAGGCGGCGCCGACGTGACCATGGTGCAGCGCTCGTCGACCCACATCGTCAAGTCGGACACGCTGATGGATATCGGGCTTGGCGCGCTCTACTCCGAGCAGGCGGTGGAGAGCGGCATGACGACGGGCAAGGCCGACATGATCTTCGCTTCGTTGCCCTACCGCATCCTGCACGAGTTCCAGATCCCACTTTACCGGCAGATGAAGGAACGCGACGCGAAATTCTACGACGACCTGGAAAGGGCCGGCTTCATGCTCGACTGGGGCGACGACGGCTCGGGCCTGTTCATGAAATATCTGCGCCGCGGCTCCGGCTACTATATCGATGTCGGCGCCTGCGACCTCGTCATCGACGGCTCGATCAAGCTGAAGAGCGGACCGGGCGCCGCGGTGCAGGAACTCACCGAAACCGGCGTCAAATTCGTCGACGGCACCGAATTGCCGGCTGACTTGGTGATCTATGCCACCGGCTACGGCTCTATGAACGGCTGGGCCGCCGACCTCATCTCGCAAGAGGTGGCGGACAAGGTCGGCAAGGTCTGGGGCCTCGGCTCCGCCACCACCAAGGATCCGGGTCCCTGGGAAGGCGAGCAGCGCAATATGTGGAAGCCGACGCAGCAGGAAGCGTTGTGGTTCCACGGCGGCAACCTGCACCAGTCGCGCCACTATTCGCAGTATCTGTCGCTGCAGCTGAAAGCTAGGCAGGTGGGCCTGCCGACGCCTGTTTATAGGCTGCAGGAGGTGTACCACAAGGCATAGTTGCTGTTGTGCAAAGGACCCGCGCGGCGTCTCCGTCGCGCGGGTCTTCAGTTTAGGCCCTGAGCATCACACCTCTCGCCTTGGCCCAGCGCTCGATGATCTTGCGCTCCTCCGGCAAGGCCAGGCGGTTGCCGAAACCGCGCACCTGGACCGCGCGGTTCTGCGGATCGACCTCAATCGTCAGGAGTCGCTCGATCTTGCCTAGGGCCGTACGCCGCAGCACCCAGATCGAGGCGTTTCCAGCGATGCATTTGGCCGCGTATGTCGACACGCAGTGATGCATCGCGCGGCTCTCGGCGACCAGATCCTCAGCCGTCTTCAACTGCCGAACGAAGAAGCGCTCGCCGCGCACCTTCGCCTCCTTGGCCGAGGGTTGCCATTCCCAGTCCTCGAGGCGCGACCCGTCCCAGGCACCGCGCTCGGCCTGCGTTCCAGCGCCTCGTTGGGGACGTCCAGCGGCGCGCCGGCGCATGGCCTCGATGCGCTCGATCGCGGCGATGTCGCGATGCCAGTCCAACATCTGGCGGCGCAGCGATGGGAGCGTGCGCCCCTTCAGGCTGTAGGCCGTATCACGCTGATGCATGGCGCCGATGTAATCGCACAGATCGTCGATCTCCTCCTTCGAAGCGGGATGTCCGCAGAAGAAGCGCACCACCTCGCGCCAGAAGGCCAGTTCGCGGCGCGGCGTGCGCGCGATCTTCGTTCGCGCAAGCCGGGCCGCCAACCCCTTGTCATCCGTGTAGGACCGGGCGATCGCCAGCCAGAATGCTTCGGCGAAACCAATGTCGCCGGACGCGGTGAGGAAGCAATGCACCTCCTTGCGCGACAGCCATGCGTTGGCGCCGGCCTTGTAGAGCGAGTCGCCACGCGCGACCGTCACATACCAGGACTTGCGAAACGCGATCTCGTTGGCGTCCAGGCCCGTGGTGTCCAGCCAGACGCTCTCGAGCGCAGCCGAAATCGGGTAACGCGCATAGAGATAACGTGCCGCGGCCAGCCGCAGGCGCGCGCGGTCCCGCGTCTTCAGCTTCGGACGCCACAGCGCGCCGTCGCGGATCGCCATGCCGGCAAAGCCCGAGCGTGCATCGTCCAGTGCCCGCTCGAAATCCGGAACGGGACGCGTGGCGGCGAAAACCTGCCGCAGCCTTGCATCATAAGCTTCGATACGTTCGCGCTCGGCGTCTTGCCTGCGCTGGAGCATGGACCTTGCCATGACCGTTCTTCCCTGTTGGAACCCTGTCAGCCGCGCGCATTTCCAGCGTCGGCACGGATCGTGACGATCTGGATTGCGGGATCATTGACAGGTCTCCTCTCGGGAATGACGGGTTATAGATGGCGGGCTCTTTAGGCTCGACACAAACATGACGCAAGCGCCATTCTCTTAATGTTTACAACGGCCTGCTTAAGTGTTGCAAAGGCGCATCTGAGTTCTTCGGACGGCCGTCAGCGTTCGCGGAAAGCGCTCGCTCGCCGTCGTTGTGCTCCGCGCGTATCAACCGCGCGGAGAAGATAACTGCCCGCCGCAGGTCGCGGACGGCGCTCGCATCATCAGGAAGTTTGATATCCGCGGTAGCGGCTCAACTGGTCCGTCCGCCGCGAAGGCGCGAAATGCCTGAACAATATCTCATCGTCGCCTCCATTAAAAAGCGTTGTCGGTACCGGCACGGCCCGTTGAAAACGAACTGGCCACATGCAGGGCGCGCCTAATACCTCCGTTTGCCCACGACAGCAAGGAGCCCGCTAAGCTCGGCATCGTCGGGTTCCAATGAGGCCTCGCCATTCCGCCCCTTGGGCCTGGAAGCAATTGGATCCGGCGCGCGAGCACTTGCGGCAGGCAGGAGGCCGCGGCAGCCGTCCGGCAGGTATGCAACCAGCGCGCTTTCGCCATCGAAGCAAAAACACATGGCCGCCTCCTTCCCGGTTATGTTCGGCTAGGCCGCTTTTTCAGCCGCGAACTTCTTCACCACTCGCTCGAGCAAAGGCACGTAGTCGCGAAAGGCCCGCGTCTTCATGTCGGCGATTTTGCCGCCTTCGTCCCAGATGCGCACGCGCACCGCTTCGTCGTGGAAGGGATTGCTGCGGAACTCAGCCACCTCCTCCGCGCTCATCGGCCCGCCCTGCAGCGACAGCGTATGCACCGAAGCCGGCGACAGCTTGCTGAAATAGGTCGGATCGGTGGCGCAGAGATAGCGCTTGGCCGAGACATGCAGCCTAACGCATTCGACGATGAGCGGCGGGAAGAAGGGCGCCAGCACCTCACCGCCCGCCTCGTCATGGTGCTTGTCCTCGACGTCGTCGGGCGAATAGGTGCCGAACTCGCTGGTGTAGTGGCCGATGTCGTGCAGCAGCGCCGCCGCCACAAGCTCCTCGGGCGCGCCGTCCTGCTCGGCCAGCCACGCGCCCTGCAGCATATGCTCCGACATGGTGACCGGCTCGCCGAGGTAGGATTCGGCGCCGCGGCGCTCGAAAATATCGGCGATGAATTCGACGATGTTGCCTGCGTTCAATTCGTTGGGCTTCATTCCGCCGCCTCCTTGAAACCATGCTCGATCGCCGCAAGCGTCGACAGCAGGCCGTCCTTGTCGGCGTAGCAGCCCTGCAGCCAGCGCTTGCCGCTGCCGGAAAACGCCTTGCGCGCATGCATGACGCGGGTGTTGTCGACGATGAAGGATTGTCCCGCCTCGAGCTTGAACGTCACCTCGAAAGCAGGATCCTCGATCAGCTCGGCGAACCGGCGGTAGGCCGCATAGTATTTCTCCATCGCGGCGAAGGGCACGTCGACCGCCGGCGCCAGCGAGCGGTTGTTGAAGCGGATGCAGATGAGCTCCCCATCGGGCCCGAGCTCGATCATCGGCCGCTTGGACTGGAGCCGCACGCCCGACGAGCCGGCATATTCGAAGCGCGCCGGATAGGAAGAGAGCAGCCGGAAGCCGTCCGGGTTCTCCGCCTGAAGCGCCGCCGCCACCGCGAACCCGTCGACGACGCTGGATTCGCCGCCTTCCACCGTGTTCTCGATGCAGGCGAGGATCTGCAGCGTCGGCACCGGATCGCGATAGGGATTGTCGGTATGCGCCTGCAGCCCGAGATTGGTGTAGGCGAGATTGTTTGGATTGACTTCGGCCCGCACCTCGAACCAGCGCCCGTAATTGGTTTCCCTGATGTAGCCGAACAGGTCGGCCAGCTTGCACAGCGCGCCGGATTCGGCAGGCAGGCCGTCCATCACGGCAAAGCCGAAGCTGCGGACCGCGGCCAGCCAATGCCGCAGCACATCGCTGTCGCGGCTGGCCTCCGTATAGGTCGCGCGCGGCACGGAATTCTGCATTGTGGCTTTCGTCCAGCGCTCTATGTCGCCTCCCGTCCAGCCGGGTTCGCGCGCCTGCTGGCGATCATAGGCATGAGAGCGGAGCCAGCTTGAGGGAAAGCTGACGGCCTTGCCTTCAGGAGCGAATGTGACCTCCAGCGCTCCGCCCCTGATCTCAGCCGCGCCGATCCGCGTCTCGGCCGGAATGTCGAGGATGGTGATCAGCCGCTGTCCGTTGCCGGCGCTGCGCGTCTTGTCGTCCAGCGCGTTGTCGCGCAGCCATATGGCATGGAAGCGGCTGCGCGCTCCGTCCTTCCAGCCAAGCTCGATGGTTCGTCCCTCGTCGCCCAGCGTCACTGTCGTCAACATGCCCAAAAGCTCCCATCCTAGATCGCGGCTGCGGGTACGGATTGCATGGTGGCTTCATCAAAGGCATAATTCAAATTATCGTTTTTCGGGTGATGGCGCTAAATTTCTGATGGCTGGAAGAACTTTCGATGCGATACCTCCGCTCGACTGGCTGCGCAGTTTCGAGGCGGCCGCCCGCCTGTCGAACTTCACTGCCGCGGCCGCCGAGCTCGGACTCACGCAAGCCGCCGTCAGCCAGCACATCCGTTTTCTGGAGGAGCGGCTCAAAACGCGATTGTTCGCGCGTCTGGCGCGCGGCGTGGCTCTGTCGCCGGAAGGCGCGGCCTATCTCCCGCACATCCAGTCGGCATTCGCGACCATCGGCAACAGCACGAACGAGCTGTTCGAGCCGCGTGCCGTGCAGATCGTCAGCATCCGCGTCCCCATCTCCTTCGCGATGCTGGTGCTGGTCCCGGCTCTTCCGGACCTGGCAAAGGTGCTGCCGCAGATCCGGCTCGATCTGGTGACCATCCATCGGCCGACCGACTACGACCAGCCGGGCTCGGCGCTCGACATACGTTTCGGCAACGGATCCTTTCCCGGGCGCGAGGCCGACCGGCTGACCGTCGAGCGGCTTGTCCCGGTCGCGGCTCCGCCGCTCGCCCAAGGTGGCGAGTGGACGTCGTTGCCGCTTCTCCTGGTGGCGGGCGCGCGCGAGATGTGGGCGGAATGGTTCGCAGCCGCGGGAGTTGCCGGCCATCCCCGGCGCTCGCACCGCTTCGACAGTTTCGTCGCCGCCATGGAAGCCGCGAAGGTCGGCGCCGGGGCGCTGCTCGGCTCGCGGCCGCTGATCGACGCGGCCCTCAAGGACAAGGTTCTCGTCAGGCTTTCCGATTTCGAGCTTTCGAGCCCATCGGGCCATTTCCTGACGAGACCGTCATCGTCGCGACTCTCCGGCGCCGAGCAGGATTTCCGCCGCTGGCTCCTGTCGCACATTGCCGGAAGTTCAGGATAGCGTGTCGGCCGCTGCCCCGATCCGTTTCCAGTAGATAAGGGTGCCGGTGAGCCCGCCGTGTGGCTTGAGCGCGAAATCGGGGATCTCTCCAGCCAAGGTGAAACCAAGTTTCTCATAAAGCCCGGCCGCGCCCTCTTCGCTGGCCGTGTCCAGCACCAGCAGCGTACGGCCTTTCTCGACGGCCAGTTTCTCCGCTGCCCGCATCAGGGCGGTCGCGACGCCTTTGCCACGATGGTCGCGGCCGGTCATCAGCTTGGCGATCTCGGCGCGGTGCGGTTGGTTGGGCGGGAAGTCGAGCAACAGCGTGACGGTGCCGGCAAGCACCTCGCCATGCCATGCGCCCAGCACCGCCCTTTCGCCGCGCGCCGCCGCGGCAAGCGACTTGCGCCAGAATTCCCGCGCGGCCTCCGCCGACAATGGATGCATGAAGCTCACCGATCCGCCGGCGGCGACCGTCTCGATCAGCAGATCGGTGAGCATAGCGATGGTCGCCGCATCGTCGCTCAGCGCCCGGATTTCAAGGGAGTTCATGCTGGCGCTCTCCAGGTGATGATATGTCGTTGACGAGGTCATTCGAAATGGCTGATGCGTTTGCGTCGTCGCGCCCGCCTGATTTCGGCGATGCGGTCGGCGTCGTCCTCGCCGAGATGGCGGCCACGCTCCAGGATCTCGAGCGTATATTCCTCGTAGGTCAGACCGAGCCGTTCGGCTCTCTCCAGCCGCATCAGCATGACGGCGTGGCTTGGCGCCTTCCAAGCCTTGTCGTGGGCGGCGCGCCAGGCGAGGAAAATGTAGGCATCGCCCTTGCCCCAGGGCGGGCCGTCATAGTCGTCGAGCGGCGGCCCGCCATTGTGCGAGCGTTTTGGCCGGCGAGACATCGGAGTCAGTCCCTGACCAGCGCCACGAGATACTCCGCCGCATCCGGTCCGGGAGCATGAAAAACGCAATCCGAGGGCGCGCCCAGCGCCAGGCAGTCGCCAGGCTCGAGCCGGTGCACCACATCGCCCTCAGTGAAGTCCAGCCTTCCGTCGATCAGCCATATCTGCTGTTTGATGAAGGCGTAGGACGCCGCCGGCAGACTGACCTTGGCACCTGCCGGAAGGCTGACCCTGACCAGTTCCAGCGGCATCTGCGATGCCGGCGATAGATGCCGCCTGATGTACCCGGTTGCCGGATCTTGCCAGATCGGCTGCTCGTCCCGGCGCGAAATACCGCCGCCTTGCATCTCGGCCCGCGCGATCAGCGTCGACAGCGTCATGCCGAAGGCCGCCGCGATGCGCACCAGAAGCGCCGCGGTCGGACTGGTCGTACCGCGTTCGATGGCGCTCAGCATCGCCTTCGAAACGTCCGAGCGCTCGGCCAATTCGGCAAGCGACCAGCCCCTCAGCGTTCTTTCGGAGCGTATCCGCCTGCCGATCGTGGCGGTAATACCATTCGATATATCATCCATTCGTCCAATATATCGGATTTTCTCGGCCTGGAAAGAGGCCAGTCGATCGAATTGTCACGGCGGGCTTAACGCTGCCTACACCATCCGACCTCACCTGACTTTAACCCCGATTGGGTAGGGTCGAGGCTCCAGGGGAATGGGATCAGGTCAGCCATGTTTGTCGAACGCGAAGCCTCCGTTGGCGAACCGACTTCGCAGGAGCGCCGCAACATCCAGCAGAACGACAAGCGGATTCTGGGCAATGTCGTGCAATGCGACGGCGCGCGCGCCACCATCAGTGCCCATGCCGAAGACACCGAAGGCGCGATCAGCGGCCTTTGGACGGTCGGTAAGATGATCTCCATCAATCTCGGTTCGACACGAACGGTCGGCCTTGTCTATGCCATCGGCAAATCGGATCGCGCCTGGAACCACGAAGGGCAGAATCCGATCGAAGTCAGCGTCGAACTGGTCGGCGAGGTGCGCGACGGCGTCGAGCCCGGCGCCAAGCCGGTGTTCGACCGTGGCATCACCACCTACCCGCATATCGGCGCCATTGCTCACCGCATCCGAACCCGCGACCTGCAGGCGGTCTACGATCTGGCCGGGCGCCATTCGGTGACGATCGGTACCCTGTCGCAGGATGAATCGATCGATGCCAACATCGCCATCGACGACACGCTGGCGCGTCATTTCGCCATCGTGGGCACCACCGGTGTCGGTAAGTCGACAGCTGTCTCGCTGCTGTTGCGCAAGACGATCGAGGCGCGTCCGGATCTGCGCGTGCTCATCCTCGACCCGCATAACGAGTTCGCCGCCTCGCTGCCGGAATATTGCGTGAAGGTCGATTCCAAGACGCTCGACCTGCCGTTCTGGATGTTCAGGCTGGAGGAGTTCGCCGAAGTGCTGTTTCGCGGCCGCGAGACGGTGCCCGAGGAAGTGGATGTCCTGCGCGACCTGATCCCCGCCGCCAAGAACCTTTACCGCAACCCGAATTCCGGCACCTATGTCAGGCGCGGTAGCGACGCGCTGACGGCGGACACGCCAGTGCCCTACCGCGTCGCTGATCTCATCAAGCAGATCGACGAGCGCATGGGCATGCTCGAAAGCAAGAACGACCGCCCGACCTTGAAGTCGCTGAAAACGCGAATCGAATCGGCGGCAGCCGATCCGCGCTACCGCTTCATGTTCAATTCGCGGCTGATCGAGGACACCATCCACGAAACGATCGGCAACATTTTCCGTGTCCCCAACCATGGACGCCCGGTCACCTGCTTCGAGATGGCGGGCATGCCTTCGGAAGTCGTCAATTCGGTCTGCTCGGTGCTGGCACGCCTGGCCTTCGACCTGGCGCTGTGGAGCGAGGGCCGGCTGAAGCTGCTGCTGCTTTGCGAGGAAGCCCATCGCTACATGCCGGCCGATCCGCGTCTCGGCTTCGCGCCGACAAGGCACGCGCTGTCGCGCATCGCCAAGGAAGGCCGCAAATATGGCTGCTATCTCGGCGTCGTCACTCAGCGTCCGGGCGAGCTCGACCCGACCATCCTGTCGCAGTGCTCGACCTTCTTCGCCATGCGGCTTGCCAACGAGCAGGATCAGGCCATCATCCGCTCGGCGATCGCCGATTCCTCGGCCTCGACCTTGGCGTTCCTCTCCTCGATGGGGCAGCGCGAAGCCATCGCCTTCGGCGAAGGCGTGGCGACCACCATGCGGCTGAAGTTCGAGAAGCTGCCGCAGGAGTTCATCCCGGGCACCGCCAAGGGCGAGAAGATCGAGTCTTCCGTGGATGGCAACGACGTCGATCTCGCCATGATCGTCGAGCGGCTGCGCAACGTGCCGAAACCGCAGCAGGCCATGGCCTTCGCTGAGGCTGTGGATTCCTCCCGCCAGGCCGGCGACCCGGACTACAAGAAGCCGGCCACCGCCGCGCGCGTGCAGCCGGACGACGACTTCGACACTCGCTACGGCCTGAAGCCCTCGACGTTCGGCATGCGCCAGCTCAACGATTGAGCCTCCATTCTAATCTAGCCCGCGGTCGGTTCGAATAGGCAAATCTCGTCAGGAAATTCGTCAGGCTGAGTCGAATGGAGTCGCTGTCGAGAACCGGAGCGGAGCGGACGTAAAGTCCGTGAGCACCGGAAGCGCAGAAAGCGGCTCCAGGCGGCCAGCCTCACGAATTTGATGATGAGATTTTAGGCGCAGACGCGGTTGCGGCCTTGCTTCTTCGCCTCATAGAGCTGGCGGTCGGCACGGCGGTAGAAGTCCTCCGCGCTCTCCTTGTGATCCCAGACGGCAAGGCCGACGCTGGTGGTGACCTTCAGCCGCACATTGCCCGACATGATCGACATGTTGGCGACCGCCTTGCGGATGCGCTCGGCGAACCTGGCGAGCAATTCGACATCCATGTTGGGGGTGACGACGGCAAACTCCTCGCCGCCCAGCCGCGCCACCACGTCGTGATAGCGCGTCATGCCCCGCAGGCAGGTGGCGACGGCCCTCAGCACCTCGTCGCCGACGTCATGGCCATGCGTATCGTTGACCTGCTTGAAATGGTCGAGATCGAGGATCATCAGCCCGACCGGCCTGTCGATGCGGCGAAACTCGTGGAGATATTCGCGCAGCGCATCATCGAAATAGCGGCGGTTCTGCATTCCGGTGAGACTGTCGGTGAGCGCCGCCTGCTCGAGCGTCTGCGAGCGGGCGCTGAGCGAAACCGTCATGGCCCTGAGCTTGCCCTCTTCCCGCACCTGGCCGCGGATCAGCGGGTAAATGAAGAAGGTGCCGAAGAACAGCGCGGTTGCCAGCAGCGCCCCGGTGACGAACAGAAGTTTGTTGAGATAGACGATTCTGTCGACGCGCGATGCGGCATCGAGGTCGGCGGCGATGTCCTGCAACTGGCCATAGGCATGGAAGGTCACCAGGCCCGCGGCCAGGATCACAAAAATAAAGACGAAAAATGCGGATTCCGCCTTATGGAAACGCATCAACTCCCCGCGGCACTGTAGCCCCAAAGGTTATGGCATGGCCGACCTTACGGACCGTTAATCCGAACAACCCTGGCGAGAATTGGAGCCGGCGATTTTAAGGCGCTGATTGAAAAAGCTTTTAGTCAGTCCTGAACAGCCGGTTCGTCGCCCGGCCGCAGCCTGCGCCACTCCGCGCCCAGCTGATGCCTGAACCATGTCGACTGACGCTTGGCATATTGCCGGGTCGCGATCTTGGCGCGCTCGATCGCTTCGGGAAAACCCAAGTGTCCGGCCATGGCCGCCTGCAGCTCCCGCACGCCGATCGCTTTCATCGCCGGCAGGTCCGGATCGATGCCGAGCGCGGTGAGTCGACGCACTTCGTCGAGAGCGCCCTTGTCGAGCATCTGGTCGAAGCGCGCGTCGATGCGCCGAACCAGTTGCTCGCGGTCCGGCTCGATGACCAGGAAGCGCGCGCTGTCGCGATCGATCAGCGGCCGTCCGCGCACCGCCTGCCATTCGAGGATCGAGCGCCCGGAAGCGTCGAGCACTTCGAGCGCCCGCACGATACGCTGGCCGTCGGTCGGCCTGAGTTGCATGGCCATAGCCGAATCCTCGTGCATCAGCAGGCGATGCAGCCTTTCGGCCCCTTGCTCCTTGAGCTCGTAGCGCCAGCGCTCGCGAACGGACGCCGGAATGTCCGGCATATCCGAGATGCCTTCGGTCAGCGCGCGAAAGTAGAGCCCGGTGCCGCCGACGAAAACGACCGGACGGCCCGACAGCACGCCGTCTTCGATCAGCTTTGTCACGTCGCGCAGCCAGGCGCCGGTGGAATAAGCGGTGGCGGGATGGACATGGCCGTAAAGGAAATGCGGAACGCGTGCCATTTCGGCGGCGCTCGGCCGCGCCGTCAGGACGTCGAGCACCGAATAGCCCTGCATGGAATCGGTGTTGACGATGATCCCGCCATTGCGTTCGGCGAGATCGAGCGCCAGCGCCGACTTGCCGCTGGCGGTCGGCCCGGCTATCAGGGTCGCGTTCTTGATGCGGCCTTCGCCCGCCTGCCTGCCGGAATCTTCGATGCCGCTGATCGCCACTTTAGTGTCCCGTCCAGAAGCCCGCGCCGTGCCGGCCTCGCTTGCGAATATGGCCTTGCGGGCCGCCGGCGCAAGCGCCGTTCATTGGCTGGCTGAGGACGTCGCCTGCGACCTCGTTTTGCCGCAGACGCCGGATATCGGCAAAATGACCGCCAATCTGCGCGCGGCGCTGGCTTCCGAGCCGGTCGACGTCATCGTCCAACCGGCCGAAGGCAGGCGCAAGAAGATCCTGCTCGCCGATATGGATTCGACCATGATCGACCAGGAATGCATCGACGAGCTTGCCGACGAGATTGGCGTCAAGGATCATGTGGCGGCGATCACCGCGCGCTCGATGAATGGCGAGATCGCCTTCGAGCCCGCCTTGCGGGAGCGCGTCGCCTTGCTGAAAGGCCTCGACACAGCCGTGGTCGACCGCATCATCGCCAATCGGCTGACGCTCGCCGCCGGCGGCCGCGCGCTGGTGCAAACGATGCGCGCCCATGGCGCCTGGACGGCGCTGGTCTCCGGCGGCTTCGACGTCTTCACCAGCCGCATCGCCGATATGCTGGGCTTCCAGGAAAACCGCGCCAACCGCCTGATCGAGAAAGACGGCACGTTCACCGGCATGGTGGCCGAGCCGATCCTCGGCCGCGCCGCCAAGGCCGAAGCGCTGCTCGATATAGCGAAGAGGCTCGGACTGACCACCGAGGACGCGATTGCGGTTGGGGACGGCGCCAACGACCTCGATATGATCCGTCTTGCCGGCACTGGCATCGCGCTTCACGCCAAGCCGACGGTGGCCGAGCAGGCCCGCATCCGCATCGATCACGGCGATCTGACCGCGCTGCTCTATCTCCAGGGCTATCGCCGGGATGAGTTTTCAGAATGAAGCCGATCCGCACCGAGCGCCTGATCCTGCGCAACTGGGAAGAGCGCGACCGCGCGCTTTTCCACCGCATCAACTCCGACGAGCGCGTGATGGAATTCTTCCCGTTCCGCCGCGACCGTGCGACCGCCGACGCCATGATGGACGAATTCCGCGGCTGGATCGAGGAGGATGGCTACGGCTTCGCCGCCGCCGAGATAGCGGCCACCGGCGAATGCATCGGCTTCGTCGGCCTCCTGGATACGGATGATGTGCCATCGCTACCGGACGGCACGATCGAGATCGGCTGGCGGCTGGCGCCGGAATTCTGGGGCAAGGGCTATGTCACCGAAGCGGCTGAAGCCTGGCTCGCCTATGGCTTCGAAACGCTGAGGCTGGAGGAGATCGTCTCCTTCGCCGTCGCCAAAAACTATCGCTCCATCGCCGTGATGAAGCGCCTCGGCATGCGAGCCGATCCTGGTGCCGATTTCGACCACCCCGCCGTGCCGGACACCCACCCGCATCTCAAGCGGCATGTCCTCTACAGGCTGTCGCAACGCGACTGGCAGGCACGAAAAAGGGCGGCTCGCTAGCCGCCCTATTCATTGCAAAATCAATCGGTTATCGGACGTTCCGGACTCAATCCATCCGGATCGTCACGAAGCGCAGTTCGCCGGTCTTCGACGCCAGCATCAAGAGCGCGTTCTTGCGGCCCTGCTCCTTCAATGCGCCGATCCGGTCCATGACGTCCTTCGGCGTGCCGACCGATTCCTGCGCGATCTCGGTGATCACCTCGCCGGGCTGGATGCCGCGCTCGGCCGCCGCCGAATTCTTGGCGACGTCGGTGATGACCACGCCGGACACATCGGCCGCGATGCCGAACTTCTGCCGTGTCTGGTCGTTGAGCTCGCCGACCGTCATGCCGAGCACCGAGGCCGTCGACACCGGAGGCGTCGCCTTGTCGCCCTTGTCCTGGTCGGTGTTGCCGTTCTCGCCGCTGGCCAGCTTCTCGCCGTCCTCCAGCCGTCCGAGCGTCACCTTGACGGTCTGCTCGACGCCCTTGCGCACGATGACGACGTCGACCGCTTTGCCGACCGGGCTTTCGGCGACGACACGCGGCAGGTCGCGCATTTCATGGATATCCTTGCCGTCGAATTTGATGATGACGTCGCCGGCCTGCACCGACCCGTTGTCGACCGGCCCGCCCTTGATGACGCCGGCCACCAGCGCGCCCTTGGCGGTCGCCATGCCGAGGCTCTCGGCGATGTCCGCCGTCACCGGCTGGATGCGCACGCCAAGCCAGCCACGCCGCGTCTCGCCATACTGGCGAAGCTGGTCGACGACGCCGGCGGCAAGCTGCGAGGGGATGGAAAAACCGATGCCGATCGAGCCACCTGACGGCGAGATGATTGCCGTATTGATGCCGATGACCTCGCCCTCGGCGTTGAACAGCGGGCCGCCGGAATTGCCGCGGTTGATGGCGGCGTCGGTCTGGATGAAGTCGTCATAGGGGCCGGAATTGATGTCGCGGTTGCGCGCCGAGACGATGCCGACCGTCACCGTGCCGCCCAGGCCGAAAGGATTGCCGATCGCCATCACCCAGTCGCCGACGCGCATCTTGGTGGAATCGCCGAATTTCACCGCGGTCAGCTTGTGACCCTTGGGGTCGACCTTCAGCACCGCGACATCGGTCTTGGTGTCGGTGCCGACGAGCGTCGCCTTCAGCGTGATGCCGTCGGAGAAATTGACTTCGATATCGTCGGCATCGGCGATGACGTGGTTGTTGGTCACCACAATACCCTGCTCGGCGTCGACGACGAAGCCGGAGCCGAGCGACTGCACCTTCTGCCCGGCGCCGCCCTTGTCGCCGCCACGGTTCTTGAAGAAATCGTCGAAGAAGTCCTGGAACGGGGAGCCCTCGGGCAGCTGCGGCATCGGCACCGCGCCCGGCCCTTCCGTGCCTTTCACCGTCTGTGAGGTCGAGATGTTGACCACCGCGCCAAGCAGGCGCTCGGCGAGATCGGCGACCGAGGGGGGCCCGTCGGAGGCGATCGTCGGTGTGACGAAGGACGGGACGGCAACAATGCCGACCGCAAATGCGGTGGCGCCGGCGAAGACCATGCGCCGCGCCGCGCGCAACAGGGTGTCGGATATCATCGTGGCCTCCCGGTATGTCTGAAAAGGACAGGCGTTTTCCGCAAAGACGCCCTGTTCGGCTCATGTTGGCAAGAAATACGGCACGTTTGCGGCTATGCCAGTCTTCTCAGGATAAATCGTCCGTCGCCGCGGCACCAATGAATTTCATCAGCCGCGAACCAGCCACACAATGGCGACGCCAACCGCGATTGCCGCCAATCCTCCGAACCGCAGCGCGGTCTCGGGCATCGACTGCATTTCGCTCGCCAGTTTCCGGGCAAGGCCCGGAAACCCGCCATAGACCAGGCCCTCTATCACCAGGACCAGCCCGATCGCCGCGACAAAGTCCTGCACCGCCGCTACTGGGCGGTGCTGGGTTGCGCGGCCGGTGCGGCAGGCGTCGCGGGCGCGGCCGGCTGCCCGGGCTGAGGCTTGCTGCCCGGATCGCGGAAGTAGCGGAAGAACTCGGATTCGGGCGAGAGCACCATCGTCGTTCCGGTGCTGTCCAGGGCCGTGCCGTAGGCATTCATCGAGCGATAGAAATCGAAGAAGGCCGGATCGCGCTTATAGGCGTCCGCGAAGGTCGCGCTGCGCTGCGCCTCGCCCTCGCCGCGCAGGATTTCCGATTCCTTCTGCGCCTCGGCGACGATCTCGACAACCTCGCGGTCGGCACGCGCCCTGATGCGCTGCGCCGCCTCGTTGCCGCGCGCCCTCAGACGCTCGGCTTCCGCCAGGCGCTCGGCCTTCATGCGGTCATAGGTCTGCTGCGAGACCTCCGCCGTCAGGTCGGTCCGGCGGATGCGCACATCCTCGATGTCGAGGCCGAGCGAGGTCGCATCGGGGCGAAGCTGATCGCGCACCTCGCGCATCATGACGCCGCGTTCCTCCGAAAGCGCGGCCTCGAAGTCGCGCAGGCCATAGACACGGCGCAGCGCCGCATCGAGACGTGTCCGCAGCCGTGCCTCGGCCAGTTCAACCTGACCGGACACCGCCGCGCGGAACGTGCGCGGATCCGAGATGCGATAGGCGATGAAGGCATCGACCTCGTAGAACTTGCCGCCCGAGACCTGGACGCGGATGTTGTCGAGGTCGAAGCGCATCACCCGCTTCTCGACCATCTGCACGCTGTCGGCATCGAAGAAGGCGAACGGCGC
Organism: Mesorhizobium sp. CA5; assembly: GCF_020165105.1. Classification (NCBI taxonomy): domain Bacteria; kingdom Pseudomonadati; phylum Pseudomonadota; class Alphaproteobacteria; order Hyphomicrobiales; family Phyllobacteriaceae; genus Mesorhizobium; species Mesorhizobium sp. CA5. Next base: position 90,894 of record NZ_JAIUHJ010000007.1, read on the forward strand.
CTTGAAGTAGATGCCGGGCTCGTTCTTGACGTCGATGATCTCGCCGAACCTGAGCACGATCGCCTGCTGGCCGGCATTGACGACGAACACCGCGGAGTAGAGCAGGAACAGAAGGACAGCCGCGATGACGGCGATGATGGGAAGACGGTTGGCCATCACTGGTTGCCTCCCGTCGTGACGCCGCTCAGCGGGGCCGGCGCCGGCTGCGCTTTCGGCTGCAAAGCCGGCAGCGGCAGGTAAGGCAGCACGCCCTGACCGTTGCCCTGCTCGACGACGACCTTGTTGGAGTCCTTCAGGATCTTCTCCATGGTTTCGAGGTAGAGGCGCTTGCGCGTGACGTCGGGCGCCTTGGCATATTCGTTGTAGACGGAGATGAAGCGCTGCGCCTCGCCTTCCGCCTCCTGCACCACGCGATTCTTGTAGGCGGCGGCGTCCTCGCGGACCTGAGCCGCCTGGCCGCGCGCCTGGCCGAGCTTCTGGTTGGAATACTGGTTGGCCTGCTCGACGAACTTGTCCTCGTCCTGCTCGGCGCGCTGCACCTCGTCGAACGCGTCGGCCACCTCGCGCGGGGGCGCTGCGTCCTCGATCGAGACTGCGTTGACCTGGAGACCGGTCTTGTAGCCGTCGAGCGTGCCCTGGATGATCTCGCGCACCCCGGTTGCGATACCCTGGCGATCGTCGCGGAAGATGTCCTGCGCCGGCCGCCGGCCGACGACTTCGCGCATGGCGCTCTCGGCGACCTGGGTCAGCATGCCGTCGGGATCTGAAACATCGAACAGATAGGCTTTGGGATCGGAGACCTGGTAGGCGACCGAGAACTGCACGTTGACGATGTTCTGGTCGCCCGAGAGCATCAGCCCGGAGCCGCTGCTCGACCCGCCGCCGATGCTGACGAGCTGCTCGGAGATTTTGGCGGTCTCGACCGTTTCGATCGGCCACCAGTGGAAATGCAGGCCCGGCTGCGAAAGCTCGGACTTCGGCTGGCCGAAGCGCAGTTCGACCGCAACCTCGTCGGGCTGCACGGTATAGATCGCCTTGAAGGCCCACAGCACGATGAGCGCCACCGCGATCAGCCCGAGCACGGCCGGGCTCGCGCCGCCGCCGCCCGGAAGCGCGCGTCGCAGCCTGTCCTGGCCGCGGCGGATGATGTCCTCAAGATCGGGGGGCGAACCCTGCGGGCCGCTTGGCCCTTTCGGTCCCTGCCCCCAGGGCCCCTGATTGCCGCCGCCGCCCCATGGGCCGCCGCCACCGCTCTTGTCGTTCCAGGGCATGAATGTCCTTTCGCTTCGGTTCCCTCAGGCCTTGCGGCGCAATCCTAGCGCATGACCACGAAAACCCATATCGGTTTTCGAAAAGGAATCATGCCCCAAAATCAAAGTATTACGGCGGCCTGTTGCGCGTCCGGTTGGACGCGCGCCGCTGCAACACCGTTCTTCTATAGGGACGCCTTGACCCGCTTTCAACGCGATGTGCCATCGTCCCGTGCGATTTGGACGGGTAGCGACCCTTTGTCGTCGTCAACGATCGTCGCGCCGGCGCTCGTAAACCGTGTAACGCGTGGCGTGGCTGTCTTTCTCTCCGGCAGGAAAATCCTCGGCGCTGACGACTTGCCAGATGCTTGGATCGATCGGCGGGAAATGCGCATCGCCATCGACGCTGGCCAGCACATGGGTCACATGCAGCCGGTCGGCAAGCGGCAAGGCCTGGGCATAGATCTCGCCGCCACCGACCACGCAGACCTCCTCAACTCCCGCCATGCAGCGTCCGCGCACCCTGGCCAGCGCGATCGCGTCATCCAGCGAATGGGCCACCTCGATGCCCTCGGCGCGCCAGGCCTTGTCGCGCGTCACCACGATATTGAGCCGGCCGGGCAGCGGCCGGCCGATGCCTTCATAGGTCTTGCGGCCCATGATGATCGGCTTGCCCATCGTGTCGGCCTTGAAGCGCTTGAGATCGGTGGAAAGCCGCCACGGCAGGCCGCCTTCGCGGCCGATCACGCCGTTTTCGGCGATGGCGACATAGATCGCGATATCCATCAGCCGCCGTTCCCGCCATTGTCCGACGGCTCAAGCAGAAGGATGTCGATATCGTGCTCGGGATAAAAATCCTTCGCGGTGACCTCGAACGTCGTCGGCCCGACCTTTTTGACATTGTCGCCGCAAAAGGAGACGAGGTTTTTTGGGCTGCCCTTGTCGATAGTGAGCTTGAAATTGCCAATCGTCCCGGCCGCCCAGTTGCCGCCGGTGGTCAGGATATAGGCGATGCGGCTCTCGTAATATTTCGGATAACCGTCCGGATTTGCCTTGGCCGCCTTGCGCACCGCGTTCTCGAACGTCTGATCGATGCAATAGCGGGTCTTGTAGGCCGCATACTGGCCCTGGAACTGCCCATCATAGAAAAAGCTGACCGAGGAGGTGCCCCCGACGCTGGGCTTGTAGCGGTGCCAGACATGAACCTCCTTGTTGGCCGGGAAGGTCGAGCGCCACCAGTAGGTCGAGCGCAGCTGCCAGAACGGCGCAAAGGTGGTTTGCATGCCCGAGCCGTCATCGGCGGTATCTTCGATGATAATGCCGCGATCTTCCCAGTCCTTGGCGATATCCTTGGGCAGCTTCGCCAGCGCCGCCTTGGCGGCGCCGCCGAATGGATAGAGCGGCACGTTCTGCGCCTTGAGGTCGGCGGTGATGTCGATGCCGAGCGCCAGCGCCTTTTGCTCCAGCTGCGGCTTCGCATCGACGCCGTCGATCGTCACCTCGAAGCCGAGGAAATTGTCGCTCTGAGCCTCCGGGATTGCCGGCATCTCGTTCGGATCGCCCTCGATGTCGGGCATCGGGAACGCGACGATGGAGCTGACATCCTTGTCGGTGTTGTTGCGGAAGACATAGTCGACCGTCACCTTCTCCGGCGAGATGAAAAGGTCCTCGCTCTGCATGGCGACGGCGTCGCTGCGCGACAGGATCAGCCCGCCTGTGCCGAGCTCGGCGACGGAATCATTGGCGAAGGCCGGAGCGGCCGTTATTACAAGCGCTGCGGTCGTTACGGTGCGTAACATGGACCCCCTCCTCTGTGCCGCGATACCCGGATCAGCCGGATGCGCTCTTCCATCTACCCGTTTCAAGATAGCGTTTCAAAGCCCTTCGTCACCGGATACGGGTACTTCTGGACACCGCGTCGCCGATCGGGCAGGAGATCGCCATGCGCAAGCTTCTCGTCATCGGCATCGGCGCCGGCAATCCCGACCACATGACGGTACAGGCCATCGACGGCCTGAACCGCGCCGACGCGCTGTTCATTCCCGACAAGGGAGCGAAGAAGAACGATCTTGCCGATCTGCGCCGGCAGATCTGCGACCGCTTCGTCACCAATCCGAAATCGCGCCGGGTCGAGTTCGATGTGCCGGTTCGGGCCGAACCGACATCGTCCTATCGTGTGACAGTCGACGACTGGCACGAAGCGATCGCCGAGATCTATGAGGCTCTGATCCGCGACGAGCTTGCCGAAGATGGCTGCGGCGCGTTCCTGATCTGGGGCGATCCGTCGCTCTATGACAGCGCGCTGCGCATCCTCGAGCGCGTGCGCCTGAGAGGCAATGTCGGTTTCGAGCTCGAGGTCATCCCCGGCATCACCGCGATCCAGGCGCTGGCCGCCGCCCACGCGACCGCGCTCAACCGCATCGGCGATTCGATCCTGGTGACGACCGGTCGCCGGTTAACCGAAGAAGGACTGCCAGCCAATGCCGGCTCCACCGTCGTCATGCTCGACGGCAAATGCGCCTTCAACACGCTTGCCGACAAGGACGTCCTTATCCAGTGGGGCGCCTATCTCGGCACGCCGGACGAGATCGTCATCTCCGGTCGCATGGGCGACGTCGGTGCCGAAATCGAAAGGGTTCGTGAAGACGCCAGACGAAAGAAGGGCTGGATCATGGACATTTATCTGCTGAGAAAATCAGGGAATTAGGCAGTAGGGAATAGGGAATAGGCAGTAGAATAATGGACTATTGGAGGCCTCGGTTTTCAAGCATCCAAGACATCTTGTCCTACTGCCTACTGCCTACTGCCTCATCCAGCATCGATCTCCACCTGCAGAGCCTGCATATGAACGGCGGCGGCCGATGAAGCGGCTCGCTCTATCGCCCTGAAACGGCTGACGACCGCCAAACCCACCGATGTCAACTGCGCGCCGCCGCCTTTACGGCCGCCGGTCTGCGCCGCGACCAGCGGCTTGCCGAACACGCGGTTCATGTCCTCGACCAGGTCCCAGGCATGCTTGTAAGACATCTCCATGCCGCGCGCCGCGGCCGAGATCGAACCGAAGGCGGCGATCTGCTCCAGCAGTTCGACCTTGCCCGGGCCGATCCGGCCGTCGGGGTCGAGGTTTATCCGCAGGCTCAGCGACGGCATCTCATCTCCTTGATGTCACGGCACGACAATAGCCCCAATGGAAAGGAAGCGCTATTCCAAATATACATAGCGACATGATCGAGATCCTCAAACGCCGACTTCGGCAGGCAGGCCGGCGCCGGTGTTTGCGCGATCGAAGCTCACCGTCTTGATGACCGCGAAGACCTGGCTTCCCAGCTCGAGGCCAAGCGCCTGCCGCGATTGCTCGGTGATCCGCGCGACCACAACCGCGCCATGGCAATCGATGCCGATTTCGACCTCAGGCCCCTCGCCCGGCTTCATGCCGACGATTGTTCCCGGCAGAATGTTGAGCGCACTGAGGCCAGCGGGTTTCTCGATGGCGACCATCACATCGCGCGCGCGAATGCGAATGCGCACCGGAGCGCCTGCTGCCCGCGCCACTTTCGGCACGCGGATTTCGCCGGCCTGTGAGCCGAGCACCGTCATGCCAAAAGCCTCGTCGTGATGCAGAACTTTGGTGTCGAGCACCGCCCCACCCTCGCCGCGCTCCTCTGCCGGCAACAGGTCGAGCCGCTGCATGATCGCCTCGGTCGGCCCCGCGGCCGCGACCTTGCCTTGCGAAAGCACCACGACGTCGCTCGCCAGCCGCGCCACCTCGGCCACGGAATGGCTGACATAGACGATCGGGATCTTCGTCTCGTCGCGCAGCCGTTCGATATAAGGCAGGATCTCGGCCTTGCGCGCTTCGTCGAGCGAGGCGAGCGGCTCGTCCATCAGTAGAAGTTTCGGGCTGGCAAGCAGCGCGCGGCCGATTGCGACGCGCTGCCTTTCGCCGCCCGACAGTTTCGCCGGCCGCCGGTCGAGCAGGTGACCGATGCCGAGCAGGTCGACCACCGCATCCATCTTGGCGTAGCGCTCGGAAGGCGGCGTGAACCAGCGGCCGTAGCGCAGATTGCCGGCGACGCTCATATGCGGGAACAGTTGCGCATCCTGGAACACCATGCCGATGCGTCGCTTGTGCATGGGCACGAAGATGCGCGCGGCGGTGTCGCCCAGCACATTGCCATCGACCGAGATAAGTCCCTTGTCCGGACGGATCAGGCCGGCGATCAGGTTGATCAGCGTCGACTTGCCCGAGCCGGAGGGCCCGAACAGCGCCGTCAGCCGGCCGGCGCTCTCGAAACGGGCTTCCACGGCGAAATCGCCGAGGCGATGGCGGATGTCGACCGAGAGCGTCATTCGATGTCCATCCGCCGGCCGACGCGCCGCGCCAGCACTTCCGAGGCGATGAGCGCGACCATCGAGATGACGATCGAGATCAGCGTCAGCCTGAGCGCGCCTTCATCGCCACCCGGCACCTGTGTGAAGGTGTAGATCGCCGAGGGCAGCGTCTGCGTTTCGTTAGGGATGTTGGAGACGAAGGTAATGGTGGCGCCGAATTCGCCCATCGCCTTGGCGAAGGAAAGGATCGCGCCGGCGATCAGGCCGGGCAGGATCAGCGGCAGCGTGATGGTGGCGAACACCCAGAGCGGATTGGCGCCAAGCGTGCCGGCCGCTGCTTCGATTCTGCGGTCGACAGCCTCGATCGAGAGCCGGATAGCCCGCACCATCAGCGGAAAGCCCATGACCCCGCAGGCCAGTGCCGCGCCTGTCCAGCGGAACGAGAAAATGATGCCGAAATGCTCGGCAAGGAAGGCGCCGGCCGGGCCGCGCCGGCCGAAGGTGAGCAAGAGCAGATAGCCGGTCACCACCGGCGGCAGGATCAGCGGCAGATGCACTAGCCCGTTGAGCAGCGTCTTGCCCCAGAAACGCCCCCGCGCGAGCAGGAGCGCGATCAGGATGCCCGGCGGCAGGCTGGCGATCATCGCCACCGTCGCCACCCTGATCGACAGCCGCACCGCATTCCATTCGTCGGGAGTGAGGTCCAGCAGCCAGTTCATGATTGTGTTTGCGCGGCCTTTCTCAGTTGCTCGGTGCGAGCACCGTGAAACCCTGCTCCTTGAACAGGTCGGCGGCCTTGGCCGACTCGACGCATTTCAGGAAGTCCGCCGCATCCTTGTCCTTCGAATCGGCGGTCTGGGCAATCGGGTAGATGATCGGCGGATGCGAATCTTCCGGGAAGGTGCCGACGACCTTGACGCCCTTTTCGGCATGCGCGTCGGTGGCGTAGACGATGCCCAGAGCCGCCTCGCCCGTCGACACCAGCTTGAGAGCTGCACGCACATTCTCGGCCTGCGCGATCTTGCCCTCGACGGACGACCAGACGCCCAGCGATTCCAACGCCGCCTTGCCGTATTTGCCGGCCGGCACGGCCTTGAGATCGCCCATGGCAAGCCTGCCGTCGCCGATCAGCTTGGCGAGGTCGAAGCCCTTCTCGACCTTGGTCTCGACCGCGGAATCCTTCGGTGCCACCAGCACGAGCTGGTTGCCGAGCAGCTTCACTTCGGTATCAGGCTTGGTCAGCTTCTTGTCCGAGAGATATTTCATCCAGTCGAGGTCGGCCGAGACGAAGATATCGGCCGGCGCGCCGCCTTCGATCTGCTTGGCCAGAGCCGAGCTCGCCGCGTAGGAAATGGTCGCTGCTTCGCCGACTTCCGGCTCGCATGCCTTGTTGACCGCGTCGAGCGCTTCCTTGAGGCTGGCCGCGGCAAACACGACGACCTTGTCGTCGGCATGGGCCGCCGGCACCGCCGTCATCAGCATTGCCGCCAGACCGCCAATGGCGATCGTCTTCAACCCGAAACCCTTGCCCGTCATGAAGTCTCTCCCTGGTTTCAAATCCGTACCGCCAAAAGCCTTGGACCGATATATCCGTATGAACATAACAAGGGAAGGCTTTTCACCTGTCGCGGCATTGTGCGCCGGCGCGATCTCAGCCTACGGTGAATGCAAAACGGAAGGGGCGAAGCTCAAGGAAAGACGCATGAAGATCAGCGCCTGCAACACCTCAAGGCGTAAGGTGACCGAGATCGTCAAGGGAAGCCACCGCTTCGCATGTCAGATCGACATCGGCGGCGACGCGTCAGTCACCGCGTCAATCACCAAGCGGTCGCCGACCTCGCGCTCGAGAAGGGCAAGCAGGGGGCTATGCGGTAGTCAAGGCCTCGGACGTCATGGTTGGCATCGACTAGGCCGAAAACTGGCTCATACCGCGATGGGCGCCTTGATATTCGCATCCGCGAAATAATTCTCGAGGCGGAAATCCTCGAAGCGGAAGGCGAAGAGGTCCTTCACTTCCGGATTGATCCACATCGTCGGCAAGGCCTTGGGCGTGCGCCGCAGCTGCTCGCGCGCCTGCTCGAAATGGTTCGAATAAAGATGCGCATCGCCCAGCGTGTGAACGAAGTCGCCGGGCTTCAGCCCGGTGACCTGCGCCACCATGAGGGTGAGCAAGGCATAGGAGGCGATGTTGAACGGCACGCCGAGGAAAATATCGCCCGAGCGCTGGTAAAGCTGGCACGAGAGCCGGCCTTCCGAAACATAGAACTGGAACAGGCAGTGGCAGGGCGGCAGCGCCATCGCCTCGACTTCGGCCGGGTTCCAGGCCGAGACGATCAGCCGGCGCGAGTTGGGATTCCGGCGTATCTCCTTCAAAAGGCTCGCAATCTGGTCGATCTCGCCGCCACGCCCGTCCGGCCATGAGCGCCATTGCTTGCCATAGACCGGCCCGAGATCGCCGTTCTCGTCGGCCCATTCGTCCCAGATGGTGACGCCATGATCATTGAGATATTTGATGTTGGTGTCGCCGGCCAGAAACCACAAAAGCTCGTGGATGATCGACTTCAGATGCAGCTTCTTGGTGGTCGTAACCGGAAAGCCGCGCGAAAGGTCGAAGCGCATCTGGTAGCCGAACACCGAGCGCGTGCCTGTCCCGGTACGGTCGCCACGGTCGATGCCATTCTCCAGCACATGCTTCAACAGGTCGAGATATTGGCGCATCGGCTCTGCCTCGATTCGAGTGACATATAATCATAGCGAATGTGCGCGCCGACGCCACGTCTGTCTGAAATCCTTCCCTACGCGAGGCGGCAGGACCTTTTCAGAATTCGCTCTGGCGAGTCGAATAGCGTGGTTTTCGAGAACCGGAGCGGAGCGTACTTAAAGTACGTGAGCACCGGAAGCGCAGAAAACCGCGCTAGTCGGCCGCCAGAGTAGAATTATCAAAAGGTCCTACAGAGAGCCGAGTTTGCCGAGATCCTTCGCAACCAGATAATAGAAGGTCACGCGGCTCTTGGTGTTGTCGGCCTGCATCGCCTTGCAGGTCTTCTCGATCGAGGCATTCGCCTTTGCGGCATCGGCGATGCCGAGCTTCTTGCCGATCCAGTTCTCCCGCACGCGGTCGAGTTCCTTCGGGTCGGTGCAGGACACCAGCGAGGAATCGCGGTTCCTGAGCGCAATGCCCAGATGCTTGACGATCTTATCGACCGCGTCGGCGCTGGCGCCGGCATCATATTTCTTCACATCCGCAAGATAGTCGGCCATCAAACTTCCCCTCGTCGGCGCCACGGATCCGATCGATGAGGGTTGTGGCGCGCCGCGCAACCTGTGCGCTAGGTCAGAGACTCCTCACCGGCAGCGAGATTTGATTGAGTAGGCGCGCAAGTCAACCCTGGCTGCCGTTTGGCACAACCGGTTAAGCGCCGGTTTTGGCCTTTATTTTTCCTTCGCCGCTCCCTATATACGGTTCGTCGGCTTGACCGACTATGGCGATAAACAGGCGATGAAATAAGCCGTTCGGACCCGGGGGCGGTACCCGGCGCCTCCACCAAAAACCGCTCTGGCTGACGGAGCGGCTTTTGCTGGGGGCGAAATAGGATCGACGAAGGTGTAAAGATCGTACTTTTGCCCGGCATTGTACCACCGTTATCGGGCTAAACTTATAGTTGCCAACGACAACTATGCGGAAGCTCGTCTCGCTGCTTAATGCGGCGCGAACGCTTCAAATCAAGCCCTAGAGGTTCGCACTTCTAGGCGGGGTTCGGAGGTACCTGGCAACAGAAACCTCCACCTTCCCCCTCCTTGCTTCTCCCCAATCAACCGAACGGCCAAGGCTGGTCCGGCGCCTGATGCGCGGGCACAGCCTTGCCGCCCATCATCCATGGACAGGCGATGCAAGACGATACCGATCGATTTTTCGTGCTGACCGGCGGCCCCGGCTCCGGCAAGACCACGCTGATCGAGGCGCTGCGGGCCCAAGGCTTCGCGACCGCGCCCGAAGCCGGGCGCGGCATCATCCGCGACCAGATGGCCATCGGCGGCCCTGCCCTTCCCTGGCGGGAGCGCTCACTCTTTGCCGAGCTGATGCTGTCTTGGGAGCTGCGCTCCTGGCAAGCCGCTCGTGCCGAGTCCGGCCAGGTGTTCTTCGACCGCGGCGCGCCCGACACGATCGGCTATCTCAGGCTCTGCGGCCTGCCGGTGCCGGACCACCTCACGAGCGCGGCTGAAAAATTCCGCTACGCGCGCCGCGTCTTCGTCGCCCCGCCATGGCCGGAGATTTTCATTCAGGACGACGAGCGCCGGCAAACGCTCGAGGAAGCCGAGCGCACATTCCGTTCGGTGACCGGCGTCTATGCGGAGCTCGGCTACGACCTGGTGCCGTTGCCTCTCGCTCCGGTCGATGAACGGGTGCGCTTCGTCCTCGATCAAACAGCTTCGCCAGGAACATGAAAAAGGCCGGTATCGACCCGGCCTTTCTATCTCCTCAACGGCTGTCCTACTCCGCCGGCGCTTCGACCGCTTCGCGCGCGCGGCCGAGCGTCAGCTTGGCCAGAGTGAAGGAGATCACGGCGCACAGCGCGATGCCGGCCACCATCGGCAACGGTGTGCCGTCGAAGAAGATGCCGGCGACGCCCATCGCCAGCGCGCCGATGGCGAAGTGCAACGTGCCCATCAGCGCCGAGGCCGTGCCGGCGATCTCGCCATGCTCTTCCATCGCCAGCACCGAGGTGGTGGGGATGACGAGGCCAAGGAAACCGTAGCCGACAAAAAGCAGCGCCGCCATCACGTCGAGCCGGTCGACGCCCGACGCCATGATCGCGAACAGCGCCACCATTACCGTGGCATAGCCGGTGACCGCCACCCAGACGACACGCTTCAACCCGAAGCGGTCAGCCAGCAACCCGGTCAGCTGCGACATGCCGATGAACGCGACCGCGTTGATCGAGAAGAAGACGCTGTAGACCGACGGCGACAGGCCGTAATGGTCGATCAGGATGAAGGACGAGCTCGACAGATAGACGAAGAAGCTCGCAATGCCGAAGCCCGCAATCGCCACGAGGCCAAGGAAGTTGCGGTCGCCCATCAGGTAGCGGTAGCCGGCAAGCGCCGTGCCGAACGATGAGCCGGCGCGCTCTTCGACGGGCCGCGTCTCCTTGAGCGAGGTGGCAAGCAGGATGGTGGCCAAAGCGGCCGCGCCCGTCACCGTCCAGAACACGGCGCGCCAGCCGAAGCTCTCGATGATTTGGCTGCCGGTCAGCGGCGCCAGGATCGGCGACACCGAGAAGACCAGCATCAAGAGCGACATCAGCTTGGCGGCCTCGTTGCCGGTGTGCAGGTCGCGCACGATGGCGCGCGGCACTGCCATGCCGGCGCTGGCGCCGAGACCTTGCAGAAAGCGGAAGGCGATCAGCCACTCGATGGTCGGCGCCATCGCCGAGCCGACGCCGCCGACCATGAACAGCGCGAGGCCGGCGTAAAGCGGCGTCTTGCGGCCGACCATGTCGGAGATCGGGCCGACGACGATCTGCCCAAAACCCATCGACAGAAAGAAGATCAGAAGGCTCATCTGCACGGCGGCGGTGCCGGCATGCAGGTCCTGGCCGATCGAAGGCAGCGCGGGAAGATACATATCGATCGCAAATGGGCCGATCGCGGACAACAAGCCGAGCACGACCGCGATGCGGAGGAATTTGGGACTCATGATAAGGCTCTTTCGGATCTGGTTGCCGCCGCAAAATGCCGGCGTCTAAACCCAGGACGTTCCATCCCGCGGAAATCCTACGCCCAAGGGCGAATTTCTTCGCCCCTTCCGTGCGGGCTTCCCTTTATTGTGTCCATAAATTTAGACAGGCTTGTCCAATTCGTCAATCACCGCTATATAGATTTTTCATGAAGCACGGCGTTTCTCCTGACACTTTCCCGCCACGCAGCCACGAGGCCAAGCGCGTGTCGGTGGTCGACGCCGCCGCTTCCGTTTTCTGCCGCGAAGGCTATGCCGGCGCCAATATCGACCTGATCGCGGCCGAGGCCGGCGTTTCACGGCAGACCGTCTACAACCACCATGGCGACAAGGAAAAGCTGTTCGTCGCGGTCGTACGCGACCTGACGGAGCGCTGCAATGCCGGCATCTTCGCCACCATCGCCAGCTTTCCCGATCAGCCCACGGACCTGGAAGCCGACCTGATCGCCTTCGCCGTGCGCATGAACCGCAACTGCATCTGCAACCGCGACGGCCGTTTCCTGCGCAAGCTGATCCAGGCCGAAGGCGAGCGTTATCCGGAACTGTTTGCCGAATGGCGCGAGCAAGGCCCGGGCCGTACCTGGTCGGCGCTTGCCGCGCGCTTTGCCCGGCTTGCCTTCGCCGGCCACCTGTCGATCGGCGACCCCGACGTCGCGGCGCGTCAGTTCTTCGCCCTCGTCAACGCCGAGCTTCAGATCACTTTCATGCTGGGCGGCGTGCCCACCGAGGAAGAGGTGCTGCGCTCGGCCACGAACGGCGTGCGGACCTTTCTCGGCGCCTTCGCCAGAAGGAAATCGCCAGCTGCCAAGCAGGCTGCGCTCGCTCACGCCTGAGCCATCAAATCGCCGGCACCCCTCTTGGCCTCACGGCTTTGCGCCTATATGCGGTTTACGCCGCGCTCAAGCTTGATTACAGCTATGCGGACGATTCAACGGAACCCGACCATCAGATGGCCGACGACCACATCCGCTACGACATTCTGGCCCAGGAGGCTCTGCGCGGTGTCATGCGCAAGGTCCTGGCCGAGGTCGCGCGCACCGGCCTTCCGGGAAATCATCATTTCTTCATCACCTTCCTGACCGGCGCGCCGGGCGTGCGCATTTCGTCCAGGCTGCGCGAGCGCTATCCGGAGCAGATGACCATCGTCATTCAGTTCCAGTATTGGGACCTCAAGGTCACGGATGCCGGCTTCGAGGTCGGGCTTTCCTTCTCCGATGTGCCGGAAAAGCTCGAAATCCCCTTCTCCGCCGTGCGCGGCTTCTACGATCCGTCGGTCAATTTCGAGCTCGAATTCGACGTCAAGACGGAAAGCGCGGAAGACGAGGCCGCGGCTCCGGCCCCCGAACCGGTCGCCGTCGTCCCCGAGAAGAAGGCGGAAAACAAGAAGAAGGCCGCCGAGGCCGAAAAGAAGCAGGCGGTCGCCGAGACCGGCGCCAAGGGCGCCGACGTCGTTTCGCTCGACGCCTTCCGCAAGAAGTAGCCCGGCGCCATGGGCGAGGTCATCAATCTCCGCCAGGCCCGCAAGCATAAAGCGCGCACCGAGAAGGAACGCCGGGCCGGCGAGAACCGGGCGCTGCACGGCCGCTCGAAGACAGAGCGCGAGCGTGACAGGCTGACATCGCAGAAGGCCGAGAAATTCGTAGCCGGCCATCGCCGGGAAAAATCCGACGACCCTGGCGAGCGCTGAGTCCTGCAATGGCCGCGGTCGAGAAACGTTCGGTAACGATCCGCGGTCACCGCACCAGCTTTTCCCTGGAACAGCCCTTCTATGACGACCTCATCGCCATCGCCGCCGAGCGCTCGCTGTCGCTCGCGGCCTTGGTCGCGGAGATCGACGAGACTCGGACCCGCGACGCGAACCTGTCATCCGCGCTGAGGCTCTACGTGCTGGCCTGGGCTAAACGCGGCGCCGCCGCGCCCTAGACCGCGCTATCGCTGATGCTCTGTTGCGTCTTGCGCTTTGCGCCGAAGCTCAGCAATGCCGTGCGGTCGCGCTCCTCCGCCTGCTTTTTCGACCTTACCCGCATCATGTCTTTCCAGCCGATATAGCCGACGAGCCGTTCATCCTCGCGTGAGACGACCGGCAGATGCGAGACATTGGCGAGCAAAAGCTTGTCGGAAAGCGCTTCGAGATATTCGTCCGGATAGGCCAGCGTGATCTTGTTGCCGGCCAGCAATTCGCCCAGCGTCGCCTTGCGGTGCTTGCCGTTACGGCGCCAGCGCAGGATCGCCGGCGGATCGATGACGCCGAGCACATGCCCCGCTTCATCGATGACCGGGAAGCTCGGATGCCGAGTATCCGGCGCCGTCAGGAAGGTTGCCGCGCCATGTAGCGTCATCGTTCCCGGCACGCTCTCGACCTTGGTGGTCATCACTTCCTTGACCCTGGTCAGGGCGAAAGGATCGACGCGGTATTCTCGCACGAGGTGATGCCCGCGCCGCGCCACTTTCTCGGTCAGGATCGAGCGCTTCATCAACAGCACGGTGACCGCATGCGCGGTGGCGCAAGCGGCAATCAGCGGCACCAGCACATGCGTGTTGCCGGTAAGCTCGGTGGCAAAGAAGGTCGCGGTCAGCGGCGCGCGCATGGTGCCGCCCATCGTCGCCGCCATCGCCAGCAGCGGCCAGAAGCCGGGGCTTGCCTCGGGCAGGATACCCGAAAGCACCGCGCCCATCGCGCCGCCCATGATGAGCAGTGGCGCCAGCACGCCTCCCGAGGTCCCAGACCCCAGCGCAACCGACCAGATGACGGCCTTCACCACCAGCAGCAGCAGCGCGGCGGTGGCGACGGTGCGGCCGTCGAGCATGTTGGCGATGTTGTCGTAGCCGACGCCAAGCGCGTGCGGTTCGATAAGTCCGCCGATGCCGACCACCAGGCCGCCGATCATCGGCCACCACATCCAGTGTATCGGCAGCTTCAGGAAGGCGTCCTCGCAGGCATAGACCAATTGCGTCAGCAGTCCTGAAAGAAGTCCGGCGGCAATGCCGATCAGCACCCAGCCGCCCAGCCCGGCGATCGATGAATCCATGCTGCCCGAGAACGGAAAGATCGGGCTCGGCAGGTGAAGCAGGCTGCGCTCGACTTCCGCGACGATTGCCGCGACGGCGACGGGGATGAAGCTGCGCGGCGTCCATTCGAACAGGAGCAGTTCGACGGCAAGCATGATGGCGGCGATCGGCGTGCCGAACACCGTCGTCATGCCGGCCGCTGCACCCGCCACCAGCAGCGTCTTGCGCTCATTGTCGCTGACCGGCAGCATCTGCGCGATCAGCGAGCCGATGGCGCCGCCGGTCATGATGATCGGGCCTTCGGCGCCGAATGGTCCGCCCGAGCCGATCGAGATCGCCGACGATAGCGGCTTCAGCACCGCGACCTTGGCGTCGAGCCGCGAGCGTCCGAGCAGGATTGCCTCGATGGCTTCGGGAATGCCGTGGCCGCGGATCTTCTCGCTGCCGAAGCGCGCCATCAGGCCGATGATCAGCGCGCCGATCACCGGCACGATCACCGCGGCGAGCCCGAGCGGCGTGTCCTCGAGCCTTAGTTCAGCCAGCGAGAACTGGCCGAAATAGGCGATGTTGGTGGCAAGACGGATGAGCTGCAGGAGCACGATGCCGGCAAAAAGCCCGGCGGTCGCCACCACCACGGCGATGGCTGCAATAATCAGCACGCGCGGATCGGTCGTGAAGTCGCGAAGATGGCCGTTGCCGGCACGAGCGGATTTCATTTTGGGAGCCTGAACTTTCTGACGGCACGTAGACCGCCCGGTTTCAGGTGGCTTCATATCGTAACACGATATAAATCTGCAAGGCTGTTTCAATCGCTGCGCCGCGTCATTTTGGACGGGGATTGCGACGGCCAGTTGAGCTTTTGCACGAAAAGACCATAAGTCGGGAAATGACGCCGCCGAAACAACGCCCCGCCATCAGCCAGGCCGACTACCAGCGGCTGTCGCAGTTCCGTTATCTGATCCGCCGCTTTCTCGAATTCAGCCAGGTCCAGGCCAACGAGGCGGGCCTCACGCCGCGCCAGCACCAGGCGCTGCTAGCGATCAAAGGATTTCCAGGCGGCGGACCGGTGGCGGTGGGCGACCTTGCCGAGCGGCTGCGCATTCGCCACCACAGCGCGGTGGAACTGGTGAACCGCCTCGCCGAGGCCGGCCTGGTCATACGCGATCAGGACAAGAGCGATCACCGGCGCGTGCTGCTGCAGCTCACCCCTTTGGCCGACGATCGCCTGGCCGACTTGTCGGCCGCGCATCTCGACGAGCTTTCGCGCATCGAGCCGATGCTGCGGCGCCTGCTCTCGCGCCAGGAAGAGTCCTAGGCGCGGTGGCTGATTTCGCTACGCGCGGCGTGAAGCTCAGCCGCCGTCGAGCGATTTCAACAGATTGTCAATCGTGAACGGGTTGGCCTTCGGCTTTGCCGGCGCCGGCGCCGAACCGTCATTGACACCGGGCAGCGACCGATCGGTCTTCGGCTCGGCCGCCTTGCGCTCCGCCTCCAGCTTCTCCTGCTCCGCCTTCTTGCGATCGGCTTCGGCCTGCGCCTTGGCCGCCTCATCCACGGCCCGCTGCTCGGTCTCGGCCTTCGCCTGTGCGTCGGCCTTCGCCTTGGCGTCGGCTTCGGCCTGAGCCCTGGCGTCGGCTTCCGCCTTGGCCCTGGCCTCTTCATCCGCCTTGGCTTTTGCCTCGGCCTCCGCTTGTGCCTGCGCTTCAGCCTCGGCTTTTGCCTTGGCTTCCGCCTCGGCCTTCTGCCGCGCCTCCTCCTCTTGCCGGCGCAGCTCCTCGGCCGCCTTGTCGCGCTCCGTCTGTAGCGCCGCGTAATAGCGCACCTCGCGCCGCAGCCGCTGCTTTTCGAGAAGCGCCGCCTGCATCGCCTCGACCCGCTGCTGCTCCTTCTCCAGCGCGCGCTGCGTCAGGAACTGCGCCAGCGGACCACTGTCGAATTGGGGCGCGGCCCCGAGCGGACCGGCCAGGCTGAAATTGACGGCCGGCTCGGAACCGACCAGTGCCTCCTCGCCGGGACGATAGGTCAGCGTCCCCTTTGCCGTGACGGTGCTTGTGTTGAGATCGGCGGTCACGTCGGCGGACAAGGTCGCGCCGGGATTATCGAGGCTGACCGGCGGCACGCGCAGTGTCCCATTGGCGATGGTGAAGGCCACATCGGTGTCACCAGCGGCGAAGCTGCCTTCGCCTGCGATCTGCGGCGCGAACTCCGCGGTCTTGGCCGTGTCGATATCGCGTCCAATCGCATCGGCCTTGGCGATGATGGCGCCGAAGCCGTCCGGATTGATGCCGTCCACCTTCAATCCCTTCAGCGCCGCGGTGCCAGAACCGGACAGGGCCGCAATCATGGCATCGACCGATTTGCCGCTGGTCGACAAGGCCGCCGAGAGATCGCCGCTGCCGCCGATGCCGGCGCCGGGCAGGACCGCGGAAAGGTCGCTGCCGGCCAGCCTCATCTGGCCGGAGAACAGGCCGGTGCCCTCCGTGTTCTTCAGGTCGAACAGGCCGGTCAGCTCGCCGCCGTAAAGCTTCGCCTTGAGTTCCGAGACGTGGATGCCTTCGCGATCGAGCTTCAGCGAGAATGAAGCGTCATGCGCCGTGGCGAAGGACCCGACGGCGAGCGCCGATGTGTTGAGATCGAGGTCTGCGTTGAACGGCAAGGTCGACTTCTGGCTGAACGGCGTCGTCGGCCAGCCGCCCTTGGCGGCAGCGAAAGACTGGTCGCCGAACAGCGAGACCGTCAGCGGATCGAGGTCGAGCTCGTCGAGCGCCAGCGCCCCGGCAAGATGCGGCAGACCATCCTTGGCGTCGATGTTGACGTCGCCGGACACCGCCGCCTTGTTGATCGAACCGGTGAGGCCGCTCAGCACCAGAAGCCCATTGCCGAAATCGGCATCGGCCGCCAGCGACGTCGACGTCCCCGTTCCCATGCCGGGCAGGCCTACCCCCGTCGTCATCAGCCACGGCTCGATATCGGCGGCACTAAGATTGACCTTGCCTTTTGCAGTGGGGCCTTGCGCCGTCTCGGCGACGGTTCCGTCGAAGCTTGCCCTGAAGTCGTCGGCCGTCAGATTGAAGCTGGTCGCGAGACCGCCGGCGACCGAGCCCTTCGCCGAGACCTCGGTGTTGGCATGGCCGAGCATCCCGAGCGGCAGCGCCGGCAGGCCGTAAAGCGCAAGCAGCGTGGCGGCATTGTCGTTGCGGGCGTTGAAGGTGATCGATACCGGCGCCTCGGAGAGCTTGTCCGCGGTTCCCTTGCCGGAAAGCGAAGCCGAAAAGGCCGAACCGCCGGCCTTGCCTTGGGCCGAGAGCGCCAGGCCCGTGGTGCCGTCGCCATTGTCGGCGGCGCTGGTCAAGAGATCGATGCGCGCGTCCTGGAACAGTTCGGGATAGGCCGCCGCACGGCTGGCCAGGCCTTTGAGCATGGGATTGTCGGGATAATGCTGGGCCGCGACGTCGATCAGCGGCTTGAGATCCACCGCCACCACGGAAGCGTTGAGCTTGCCGGTCGGGCTCTGCGGGAAATCCTTGATCCGGCCCGTGGCGCTGATCGAGGCGCCGGCCAGGCCGCCGATCGAGAGCCGGTCGATCTCGAGCAGGCCCTCGCGCAGCCGCAGCGCCGTGTCGACACTATCGGCGCTGAACCCGCCGGCGCTGACCGGACCCGCCTTGATCTGGAAATCGAGATCGCGATCCGAAAAGCGGTTGGCGCCCTTGTCGCTGATGAAGATCGAGGCGAAGGCCGCGAGCCCGTCCAGATCCATCTCGCCGCCCGTCAGCCGCATCAGCACCGATGGCCTGGCGCCGTCCGGCTGGCTGGAATCGATGCTGCCTGAAAATTTCGCCTTGCCGAGGATGAGTTCGAGATCGCTGAACGACTGCCGGTTCTCGCTGAGATCGACCTTGGCCTTGAAGCCTGCCGCCGGCAGCCGGCGGATCGCCTCGTCGACATCCTTCGACAGCCAGGCGGCAAAGCCGGAAGGCTGTCCGACGGCCAGCAGCAACGAGCCGGTGAAGCCGAAATGATCTTCGACGCTCAACATGCCGTCGGCTTCGAGCGTTGTGCGGCCCGGTAGCGTCGCGGCAAGCGACTTGACCGACCAGCCCCCTTCGGCCGGCTCGGCCGACAGCCGCACGTCGCGCACCGTCGTGTCGCCCGCCACCACAGCCGGCAGCCTGACCTCGACCTTGCCCGGTATGGTCGGCTTCGGCATGTGCTGCAGCGTCCGCTCGAACGCCGCAATGCGCTGGTCGAGCGTGAAGCCGGCGCCGGTGGCCCCGCCGACGGCCTCGTCGAACTGCACCTGCGCCCCGCTGGCCTCGACCGAGAAATGGGGCTTCAGGCCGAGATCGACCGATGCCTTGCCGTCGGCGGTATAGGGATTGTCGAGCGGCCCGGTCTCGAAGCGGAACTCATCGACATCGAGCTTCTGGTGGTCGAGCGCGAACTTGCCGTTCAGCCGGAAGCCCGGGTCGGGTTTGCCGGTGCTGACCTTGACCGGCTCGCCCTCGTTGCCGCGCAGCTCGGCCGAATTTCTGTCGTCGCCCGAAATCTTGAACTGGCCGGAATAGCCCGCGGCGCCCTTGACGATGCCGGCATTGCCGTCTGCTTCGATGATCAGCGGATAGGCATCGGGATCCGCTTTCAGCCGGAGCCGCATCTGGCCGTCCGGCTCCACCTTGCCGGTGGAAGCCGAGACGTCGGCCCGCAGGCCGTCGAAGCGCAGCGTTCCGTCCATCCGCCACGGGCCGGTGAGCGCCTTGGCCGAAATCGTCGAGTTGATCTCCGAGATCAGGTGGCTGCGCCCGCCGGCGGCATGGCGCAGTTCGATTTGCCCTTCGCTCACCGACAGCTTCTCGATCGCGATCTGGCCCGGATCGAAGGGAGCCGAGGGCCGGAGCGTCCAGTCGACGGTGCCGTCACCGGCGATATTGATGACGGCTTTCGGGTGCACCAGCCGCATGTCGAAGATCAGCACCTCGCCGCGCAGGAACGGCGCGAGCTCCGCATCCATGGAGAAGGTCTCGACCGTCATCGCCGGCTGGCCTTCCGGCCCGCCCGCGACCTCGACATTCGAGAAGGTCACCGACGGAAACGGCAACAGCCGCGCTGTCGCGTCGCCCTTCACCGTCACCTTGCGGCCGAGGACGGCGCTCGCCTCGCGCTCGAAATCGCCCCGGTAACCCGTCCAGTCGATGAAATACGGCACCACCAGCGCCGCGCACAGCACCAGCACGAACAGGCCACCGAAGATCACGAACAGGCGGGCGAGCATCTGTTTCCCGGGTTGAAAGTCAGCCGCACTCTACCCGCATCCGCGTGTCGATAAAGAGGCAATTCAACGCGCGGCAACGGCCAACGTCTCCAGTTGCGTGAAGGCTCGCGCTCGCGATATCTCTTTTGCAAATCCCCTGCCCTTCCGGTCACGATCGTGACCACCCAAAATCCGAACCCAACACGGAGCGTTCCCGATGTCAGGCAAGAACTGGGACAGAGTGCCGATCGACGCGCAGAGCGTCGACGCTCCGCTGTCGACGGCTGCGATTTTCCTTGTTGTGACCGTCGGCAGCGACGAGGCCGCGCTTTCGAATGTCGCTTCGGTGCTGGGCGAGCTCGACGATCTCGTCAAGAACGTCGGCTTCCGCGACTTGTCGGGCCGCCTGTCCTGCATCGCCGGCATCGGCGCCGCGCTCTGGAACCGTCTGTCGCCCGGCCGCCGGCCGCGCGAGCTGAAACCCTTCGCGCCGATCGAGGGCTCGGCGCATTCGGCGCCCTCGACGCCGGGCGATCTCCTGTTCCACATCCGCGCCGAGCGGCCCGACATGTGCTTCGAGCTCGAGCGCATCCTGCTGGATCGCCTGGCCGGCAGCGTGACCGTCGCCGACGAGGTGTCCGGCTTCCGCTATTTCGACGCGCGCGACCTCCTGGGCTTTGTCGACGGCACCGCAAATCCGACCGGCCTCGACCTGCCCGCCTCTGCTTTGATCGGCGACGAGGACGGCGACTTTGCCGGCGGCAGCTACGTCGTCGTACAGAAATACCTGCACAACATGGCAGCCTGGAAAGAGACGCCGACGCATGTCCAGGAAGAGATCATCGGCCGCACCAAGATCGACAACATCGAGATCGATGACGACGACAAGCCGCGTAAATCGCACAAGTCGCTGGCCACCATCGAGGACGACGCCGGCAATGAATACGACATCCTGCGCGACAACATGCCGTTCGGCCGCCCGGGTCAGAATGAGTTCGGCACCTATTTCATCGGCTACACCCGCTATCTCTGGGTGATCGAGAAGATGCTGCAGCGCATGTATATTGGCGAGCCGCCCGGCGCCTATGACCGGCTGCTCGATTTCTCGACCCCGCATACAGGTACGACCTTCTTCGCGCCGACGCGGCCGATGCTGCAGAAGCTGGCCGAAGGCGTGGGAGGATAGCCGCCGGCCGGCGGATCAGCCCGCTGCCGGCAGGATCTTGCCCGGGTTCATGATGTTGAGCGGATCGAGCGCCTGCTTGATCGTGCGCATGACATCGACACCATGGCCGAGCTCGTGGCGCAGGAAGCCGACCTTGCCCTGGCCGATGCCGTGCTCGCCGGTGCAGGTGCCTTCCATAGCGATGGCGCGCATGTTGAGCCGGGCGACGAATTTCTCGGCGAGCGCGATCTCTCCAGGGTTGTCGACATCCATCAGCACCAGCACATGGAAATTGCCGTCGCCGGCATGGCCGACGATCGGCGCGACAAGCCCCATCTCGGCAATGTCGGCTTCGGTCTCCGTGACGCATTCGGCAAGCCGCGAGATCGGCACGCAGACGTCGGTCGACAGTCCCTTGGCGCCGGGGCGCAGCGTCAGTGACGACCAATAGGCGTCGTGCCGCGCGTTCCAGAGCTTTGTCCGCTCTTCCGCGACGCTGGTCCATAGGAACGGCCCGCCACCCTGCTCCTCGGCGATCATGCCGAACATCTCGGCCTGCTCGGCGACGCCCGCGTCGCTGCCGTGGAACTCGACGAACAGGCACGGACTCTCCGGATAGTCGAGCTTGGAATAGTTCTTCATCGCCCGCATCTGCAGCGCGTTCACCAATTCGATGCGCGCCACCGGGATGCCCATCTGGATGGTCGCGATCACCGTGTTGCAGGCGGCCTCGAGGCTCGGAAACGGGCAGACGCCGCCGGAGATCGCCTGCGGAATGCCCTGCAGCCTCAGCGTCAGCGAGGTGATGACGCCGAGCGTGCCTTCGGAGCCGACCAAAAGCCGCGTCAGGTCGTAGCCGGCCGAGCTTTTCTTTGCTCGCTTGCCTGTCGTCACCGTCTCGCCGTCGGCCATGACGGCGGTCAGCGACAGCACGTTTTCGCGCATTGTGCCGTAGCGCACCGCGTTGGTGCCGGACGCCCTGGTCGCCGCCATGCCGCCCAGCGACGCATTGGCGCCAGGATCGATCGGGAAGAACAGACCGGTGTCGCGCAGGTGCCGGTTGAGGTCCTCGCGCGTCACGCCGGGCTCGACCGTGCAGTCAAGGTCCTGCGGGTTGACGGCGAGGATCCGGTTCATGCGCGACGTGTCGATGGAAATGCCGCCGCCCGGCGCATTGGTGTGGCCCTCGAGCGAGGAGCCGATGCCGAAGGCGATGACAGGCACGCGGTGTGCGGCGCAGGCGCGCACGATCTCCTGCACGTCCGCGCTCGTCTCGACGAACGCGACGCCGTCCGGCGCCTGGGTCGGAATGTAGGTGGTGGTGTGCGCGTGCTGACCGCGTATCGCGTCGCCGGTCTGGAAGCGCTCGCCGAAGCGCTGCTTGAGAATGCCGAGCACCGCGGCGATGCCTTCCTCATTACGTTCGACGGGGTTGAGGTCGCTCAAAGCCATGAATTCCTCCGCGAATGGACCAGCAGCCACGCTTGTAGTGCAGCTATGAATGATGCCTAAAGCAATCCTAGGAAAAGTGCCAAGCGATTAGCTCGGCGACTTCACCGTAGCCGTCCGTCCGCCCTGTGCAGCGACCATCGAGGAAACCAAAATGACGATCCCCGCACCGATCATTTCCGGCCCAATGGCCATCGAGAAGGAATGGATCGACTATAACGGCCATCTCAACATGGCCTATTATAACGTGCTGTTCGACCGCTGCTCGGACCAGGCGTTCGAACTGATGGGCATGGGGCCGAACTACGCCAAGGAGCGACGCCTTACCATCTACACGGCCGAAGTTCACGTCTGCTACGTGCAGGAGTTGCACCTCGACCACAAGGTCAACGTCTCGTTCCAGCTGATCGATGATGACGAGAAGCGGCTGCGTGCCTATCAGGAAATCCGCCACGCCGACGGCTGGCTGGCGGCGACGTCCGAATCGCTATCGCTGCATGTCGACATGGAAGGACCAAAGGTCGCTCCCTTCCCCGCCGACGTGATGGCCCAGGTCGAGGCCATGCGCACCGCCCATGCCGGACTGCCGATGCCGGAACGCGCCGGCCGCTCGATCGGCATCAAGCGCAAGGGCGCTTGAAAACTCGGACGCCCGCGTTAACCTTACCAAGGCTTTAACGTGAACAAGTCGGTTGAGTCCGTTGAACGACTCACTGGCGCGTTCGAAAACCGCCGTACCGGGTTTGCGCGGGGGCGGCTGGCGGAATGCGGTGCGAGGACAGTGCATGAAAACCGACATCAAGGTCGAAGTGGAACGGTTGGCGGCCGATCCACGCATCACCGACTATGATTTCTGGCGATCGCTGAAGAACGTCAACAATGAGATCTTCCACATCGCCAACAACAACGAACCCATCCCGTTCGACATGATCCGCTGGCGCATGATTCTGAAGCAGGCGCGCATGAAGCGCGGCCACGCTTGATCCATCGTCGCTGCCTCATCCTCCCTGACCAGCCATAGCTGCCGAGTCATAACCGCCGAATCATGGCTGCTTGAACCCGCCCAGCGGCGAGCGCGGCTTGACCGGTGACGACTGGATGATAGCGGTGTTGGTCATCGCATAGGGAATAATTCGGTCGATCACCCGCTCGAGCTCGCTGACCGAGCCGACATGGGCGAGCGCGATGAAGCAGTCCTCGCCGGTTACCCGATCGCATTGCGCGATTTCCGGCAGCTCGCGGATGATGTCCGCCACAACGGAAAGCTGTCCCGGCACCGGCCGGATTCTGAGCCATGCCGACAGCTTCATGCCGAGAGCGGCGGGATTGATCCTGACCGTATAGGCTTCGATCACGCCGTTATCCTGCAGCTTGCGGATGCGCTCCGCCACGCTCGGCGCCGACAGCCCGACAGCGCGCGCGAGCTCCGCTGTGCTGATGCGCGCATCCTTTTCCAGGAACCGCAGGAGCTTCAGATCGATCGAATCCAGATTGGCATTTTCACTTCGAAGGTTTTTCAAGCCAAATCTCTTCCATCAGAAAGCAAACCGTCAATCAAGCCATTCATCACACATGTAATCCGCGAGTTTCGCCTGCGATAATGCTCGCATGAAAACGCGAACGCAAATTCCAGCTGCAAACCGGGCCGCCGCCGATGCGCACCCCGCCCTCGCCGGCCCCACCATGCTTGCTGGAATGGCCAACGCGTTGCCGCCGCATGTTTGGTTCTGGGTCAGCGCCGTGTTCCATTATCTCGGGCCGGCTTTCGCCGTGCTGCTTTTCGCTCAGGTCGGCGTGCTCGGCATGGCCGGGCTACGCATCGCCACCGCCGCTCTCATCTTCGCCCCATTGACCAGGCCTTGGCGCGTTTTCGCCGGCGCCGATCGCGCTCAACGACTTCTGCTGCTCGCATTCGGCATCTGCCTGGCGGTGATGAACTGCTCGTTCTATCTGGCGCTCGATCGGTTGCCGATCTCGCTGGTGGCGGCGATCGAATTCGTCGGCACGATCGCGGTCGCGCTGGTTGGCCTGCGCAGCCGGCGTAACTTTGCCGCGCTCGCCATTGCCGTTGTCGGCACCTTGCTGCTCATCGACGTGAAATGGTCCAGCGATCCGGTCGGCTTGTTCTGGGCCTTTTTGAACGGCGCCCTCTTCGTCGGCTACATCGTGATCGGTCACCGCGTCGCCCAGGCAGGCATCGGCATCGGTGGCCTCGGCGCCGCTATGGCGGTCGCTTTCCTCACCGTGTTGCCCATTGGCTTTCGCGAGGCGCTGCCCGCCTTCGCGTCGCCGCAGCTGCTCGGCGCCGCGATCGGCGTCGGCATCTGCTCTTCGGTCATCCCCTACATCTGCGACCAGCTCGCCATGGCGAGGTTGCCGCGCTCGAGCTTCGCGCTGATGCTCTCGCTCCTGCCGCTAACCGCAACGCTGATCGGCGTCATCGTGCTGCGCCAGGTACCGAGCGTCACCGACTGCATCGGCGTTGCGCTGGTCATCGCCGGCGTCGCCTTCCACAAGCCGGTGCAGGAATGATCTGCCGACGGCTGTGGTGGGGCCGTTTGCAGGCCGGGCTCACCTGAATATCAATACGCCTTAGGCCAGTTTCTCCTTCAGGAAAGCAATTGTCCGGCCCCAGGCGAGATCGGCGGCTTTCTTGTCATAGCGCGCGGCCGAGGTGTCGTTGTTGAAGGCGTGGTTGGCACCCTCATAGACATAGACCTTGTATTCGACATGGGCGGCGTCGAGCGCCTTCTTGTAGGCATCGATGCCGGCGTTGGTGCGTTCGTCCAGCCCGGCATAGTGGAGCAGCAGCGGCGCCCTGATTTTTTGAGCGTCCTCGGCCTTGGGCTGCATGCCGTAATAGGCGACACCGGCGCTGAGGTCGGGCCCATGGACGGCGAGTTGGTTCACCGCGCCGCCGCCCCAGCAGAAGCCGACCGCCCCGACCTTGCCGTTGCCGTCCTTGAGGCCCTTGAGATAGGCGATCGTCGCCACGCCGTCGGCGGCGACTCTGGCCACGTCGAGCTTGGTGAACATGTCGCGCGCCTTGTCCTCGTCGGAGGGCGTTCCGCCAAGCGGCGACAGGAAGTCCGGCGCTAACGCGATGAACCCCTCCAGCGCCACGCGCCGGGTGACATCGCGGATATGCGGGTTCAGCCCCCTGTTCTCGTGGATGACGATGACGCAGCCGAGCTTGCCTGACTGGTTCGCGGGCTTGACCAGATAGCCCTTCATCTCGCCGCTTGAGCCGGGATAGGTGATGTCCTCGCCCTTAACGCGGCTGTCGTCTTCGGCGACGATCGCCGCTTGAGCGGAATTGGCCGCCAGCATCGGCGCGATCGCGGCCGCCGCGGCACCCGAGCCCGCCAGCTTCGTCAACTGCTCCATGAAGCGGCGGCGGTCGAGCGTCAGATGCGTGTATTCGTCATAGGCATCGATCATCGCCTGCGTGATGACAGGCTGCGTGACGACGGGCTTGGCAACGGGGCTGGTCATGATTTCCTCGACGGTTGGCGGTGGACCGCAAGATAGGGTCGAGTATCGCATGGTCCAGTCACGCCCGGTGACGACCCATATGGGCGGAACCCTGATGAGCCAACCCGCCGTCGCGCCGACAAGCCAGCGCGATTCATCACATTTTGGTCATTTCCGAAAGGCTTGATGGTGCTGTCACATTAGGACGTGAAGTTGCCTGAGCGCCCTACCGAAACGAATGACGAAAAGGGGAATGCCATGAACATCCAGGATATCATCAACACCGTTTCCTCGAAGGCCGGCCTCGACGAGCCGACCACCGAGAAGGTTGTCGGCACCATTTTTTCCGTGCTCGAGCATGAGGCTGAAGGCACCAGCATTTCGTCCTTCTTCGACCAGATCCCCGGCGCCGGTGAGTTGGCCCAGAAATATGACGTGATGGCCGCCGGTGCGACGGCCAATTCGGGCGGCGGACTTCTGTCGTCGCTGCAGGGCGCGCTGGGCGGCGTGCTCGGCGAAAAGGCCGGCGCGCTGATCAACGGCATCGCCGCGCTCAAGGCGTCCGGCCTCGACATGGCGCAAATCCGTCAGGCCGGCGAGACCTTGATCAAGCAGGCCGAGGTTGCCGCCGGCCCTGATCTGACCAACCAGGTGCTGGACCAGGTGCCCAGCTTGCGGGGTCATCTCGGGCTTTGAAGCATTCCGAACCGCTCTTGAGCGGCTCGGCCTTTCGACGGCAAAGCTGATCCGCTTTTGACGACCGAAGGCCTCCCAATGGCGAAGCCGCTTAGTCCACCTTATGGGGAACAAGATAGTTCGTAGTTTTTGTGCCTCGGGTGACTGTTAGGGCGGAATATCCAGGCGGCGGCGAATCGGTAACCGTGGCGTCAACCTCCCTGCATCGGCCAATAACTTCGCCGACAGGGGACTTAGCCAAACGATCCGCCAAGGCCGCTCTGCATTCATCGGCGGAGTAGATTTGAGGCGCGATTTCGAGCGGCCGACAAGCCCACCCGGGACTGCACGAAAGCAAAACCATTATCGCTGACGCCTCTGGTCCCATTTCGAATTTTCCTTAACGCTCATCCGACGTGACAAAGGACAGTGCGATTAGGTCATCAACGTCGATGCCGCCGCGACCATTGTCCAAAATGTCGGCGAGAGCTCCCGACCTACGCCGACTGGCAGTGCCTTTGGAAAGGGCCAGCTTAGCCGAGTAGCCAAGGCGCAATTTGGTCTTGCAGTCATCGTACCTGAAGATGCTTACCGCCTTGAACCATGAACCGGTTTTGATGGATCGGCGAGTGGCAGTTACGGCACTCGTAACGGATGCTGACGTCCCGCAACTCATTGGAAATCGACACCGTCCACCTCCTGCCCGCCCCTAACGGATGCCCGCCATCCTGGGGGTGACGGGCATCCATAAACTGGCGATGAAGGGACTCATGTCCGCCAGTCGGGGACACAATGAGATAGTGGGCTATATGTTTCGTCCTTGGGACCAATGCTTGTGATGTGCGACTTCAGTCGGAACCGATAGCCCGACTGGGGACTTGCGCCAGGAACGAACCAACCGACCCTCCGTTGACCCACTGCCGGAAGCTCCCGCTACAGCGGTTGAGCACAAAGCAGAGGCTCCAGCGCTGGCGGGTTACGCGCTGGAGCCGTCTTAAAAGGTTGGAGCGAGAAAATGAAAGACTATCGGAACAGTGTCCTGGAGGCTCGTTGGCTTCTCGCCGTACCCGCGTCGCTTCTCCTGACCGTCCTGCTGGCCGGCTTCTTGCTTTCGTAGCAGGCCGGCCTCGCCTTGTCCTATTTCGGCAGCGTGTAGGCCATCACGTAATCGCCTGGCTTGGTGCCGACCGAGCCGTGGCCGCCGGCGACGATGACGACGAACTGGCGGCCGTCGGCCACCGTATAGGTCATCGGCGTCGACTGGCCGCCCGCCGGCAGCCTCGCCCGCCACAGCTGCCTGCCGGTGGTGAGGTCGTAGGCGCGCAGATAGTCGTCCACCGCGGCGCCTAGGAAAGCGACGCCGCCCGCCGTGATCATCGGCCCGCCGATGCCGGGAACGCCGACCTTGAGCGGCAAAGGCAGCGGCGTCATGTCGTAGACAGTGCCGTTGCGGTGCTTGTAGGCGATGTTTCCCGTCTTGAGGTCGACGCCGGCGACATATCCCCAGGGCGGCGCCTGGCAGGGAATGCCGAGCGGCGACAGGAACGGTCCCATCACCACCGCGTAAGGCGCGCCTTCATTGCGGTTCAGCCCCTGCTCGCTGCCCTTGGTATCGCCCGGCGGCGGCACGTCCGCGCGCGGGATGAGCTTCGAGGTGAAGGCGAGGTAGGTCGGCATGCCGAACATCACCTGCCGCACCGGATCGACCGCGACGCCGCCCCAGTTGAAGACGCCGAAATTGCCGGGATAAATCAGCGAGCCCTGCAGCGAGGGCGGTGTGTAGCGTCCCTCATAGCGCAGCTTCTTCAATTCGATCCGGCACGCCAGCTGGTCGAACATGGTGATGCCCCACATGTCGGCGCCGGTCAGCGGCTTGGGATTGAAGGACAGGTCCGAGGCCGGCTGCGTCGGCGAGGCATGATCGCCCTCGATCGCGCCGCCGGGCGCCGGCACGTCTTTCACCGGAATGATCGGCTCGCCGGTGCGCCGGTCGAGCACGTAGAGATCGCCCTGCTTGGTCGGCCCGACCAGCGCCGGCACGACGCCGTTCCCGGTGGTGATGTCGACCAGCGACGGCTGCGCCGGCACGTCCATGTCCCACAGATCGTGATGCACGGTCTGCCGGACCCAGCGCAATTGCCCGGTGTTGAGATCGAGCGCGGTGATCGAGGAGGAGAATTTCTCGACATTGGCGCTGCGGCCCATGCCGAGCTGGTCCGGCGTCTGGTTGCCGAGCGGAACGTAGAGCAGTCCCAGCTTCTCGTCGGCGCTCGCCGTCGACCACATGTTGGGCGAGTTGTGGGTGTAGGTTTGCCCGGCGGGCAGCGGCGTCGTCACGTCCGGATTGCCGGAATCCCAATTCCATAGGAGCGCGCCGGTGCCGGCGTCGAAGGCGCGGATGACGCCGGACGGTTCCTCGGTCGAATAATTGTCGTTGACCGCGCCGCCGACGATGATCTTGCCGGCGACGATCAGTGGCGCCGACGTCGAATAGTAATAGCCCGACTTCGGATAGGGCATGTTGGCCATCAGGTTCAGCGTGCCGGCCTCGGCGAAGGACGGACACACCTGCCCGTTCGCGGCATCGAGCGCGATCAGCCGGGCGTCGGAGGTCGGCAGATAGATGCGCGCGGCGCAAGGCTGGCCGGCGGCGATCTTGGCGTCGGCATAATAGGACACGCCCCGGCAGGTCTGGTGCTGGCGGTTGGGGTCGAGCTTGATCTTCGGATCGTAGCGCCACTTCTCCTTGCCGCTCGCGGCATCGATGGCGATGGCGAAATTATGCGGGGTGCAAATGAACAGCGCATCGCCGATCTTCAGCGGCGTCACCTGATAGGTCGTCTCGCCGATATCGTCGGGGCCTTTCAGGTCGCCGGTGCGATAGGTCCAGGCAGGCTGCAGCTTGGCGACGTTGTCCGGCGTGATCTGGTCGAGCGGCGAATAGCGCTGACCGAAAGGCGTGCGGCCGTAGAACTGCCACTCGCCGGCCGGGATGTCGCCGCCGAGATTGGCGGCCGTCGCCGCCTTTTCGGTGCCCAGCGTGCCGCCGATATCCATGGGATCGGCGGTCATCGAATAACCGGCGACCGCGAGCGAGGCGAGCACGGCCAGGATCAGCGGCGCGCGTCCGTCCGGCCCCCGCAGCCCCCGCCTTGCCCACGGCGTCAAAAGCCACAGGGCAATGAGCACGATGACGCCGCCGCGCGGACCGAGCTGCCACCAGTCGAAGCCGATTTCCCACACCGCCCAGCATAAAGTGGCAAGCACGAACAGCGCGTAGAGCCAGAGCGAGGTCGACCTGCGCCTGAACAGCAGCCAGGCGGTGATCAGGAAGACCAGGCCGGCGATCAGGTAGTACCAACTGCCGCCCAGTGCGATGAGCCAGACGCCGCCGCCGCCGAGAATGAGACCGATGAGGAAGAGGACGAGGGAGGTGATGGTGACAGCCAAGACGGTGCTCCTTCGACTGTTGCGCCTTTGCGGCCGCTCTGAGGCGACGGCGCGCCGTCCCTGCCCTGCCGGCAGCTTTCCCTCGCTCGCTCCGGCTGTCAAGTTGGGGGCAGACACGCGAAACTAGAACAAAACGTAGACAGTTCTGGTCTTTCGCTGCCGAATCACTACATTCGGGGGCGATGTCGGGCTTTTCCGAGGACATGCCTTTTTTCGATGAACCGAATGCGCGGCCGGCAGCGGCTCCATCCGGCATAGCCGCGCGCGCCATGGCGGCGCGCAGCGGGCAGAACGGCGTGCCCGATTATCTGAAGGGCCTGAACCCGGAGCAGCGTCTCGCCGTCGAAACGACGGAGGGCCCGGTTCTGGTGCTTGCCGGCGCAGGCACAGGCAAGACGCGGGTGCTCACCACGCGCATTGCCCATATCCTTGCCACCGGCAGGGCCTTCCCCTCGCAGATCCTGGCTGTCACCTTCACCAACAAGGCCGCGCGCGAGATGAAGCAGCGCATCGGCATCCTGATCGGCGAAGGCAATGTGGAGGGCATGCCGTGGCTCGGCACCTTCCACTCGATCGGCGTGAAGCTGCTTCGGCGCCACGCCGAGCTTGCCGGGCTGAAATCGGACTTCACCATTCTCGACACCGACGACGTGGTGCGGCTGATCAAGCAGTTGATCCAGGCCGAAGGGCTGGACGACAAGCGTTGGCCGGCCAAGACCTTCGCCCAGATGCTCGACAACTGGAAGAACAAGGGCCTCGGCCCCGACGAAATAGCGGAAGGCGATGCGCGCAGCTTCGGCAATGGCAAGGGCCGCCAGCTCTACAAGGCCTACCAGGAACGGCTGCAGACGCTGAATTCCTGCGACTTCGGCGACCTGCTCTATCATCCGATCCGCATCTTCCGCGCCTATCCGGACGTGCTGAAGGATTACCACCGCAAGTTCAAATACATCCTTGTCGACGAGTACCAGGACACCAACACCGCGCAATACATGTGGCTGCGGCTCCTGGCGCAGCGGCCGGGGACTCCGAGAAATGGGGCCCCGGGCGGCCGCGCACCGAGCGCATCGAAATCTATCGATAGAACAGAAGGTGGTCACTACAGACCACCAATTCCCGGAGAGGAGCCGTTAGCCTCCAGCGATGAATGGGACGTTTCGGCCGAAGGCCGCAAGCCCGATTGGGCGTCCGAGCCGTTGCGAGGCCCCCGCGGAGGGCCCGCGCCGGCAGGCGCGGAACAGCCCGTGAGCGTAAATATTTGCTGCGTCGGCGACGACGACCAGTCGATCTATGGCTGGCGCGGCGCCGAGGTCGACAACATCCTGCGCTTCGACAAGGATTTTCCGGGCGCCACCATCATCCGGCTGGAGCGCAACTACCGGTCCACCGCGCATATTCTGGGCGCGGCCTCGCACCTCATCGCCCACAATGAGGGCCGCTTCGGCAAGACGCTGTTCACCGACCGCGACGACCCCGAGGACGACAAGGTTCACGTCCACGCCGCCTGGGACTCGGAGGAAGAGGCCAGGGCCATCGGCGACGCGATCGAGGCCTACCAGCGCCAGAAGCATAATCTCAACGACATGGCGATCCTGGTGCGCGCCTCCTTCCAGATGCGCGCCTTCGAAGACCGCTTCATCACGCTTGGCTTGAACTACCGCGTCATCGGCGGCCCGCGCTTCTACGAGCGCCTGGAAATCCGCGATGCATTGGCCTTCTTCCGCGTCGTCGCCAATGGCGGCGACGACCTCGCCTTCGAGCGCATCGTCAACGTGCCGAAGCGCGGGTTGGGCGAAGCCACCATCCGCCAGATCCATGACACGGCGCGCGCCATGCGCATCCCCATGCTGGAGGCCGCCGCAACGCTCGCCGAAAGCGACGAGCTGAAGCCGAAGCCGCGCGCGGCGCTGCGCGAGGTCGCAGCCAATTTCGAGCGCTGGCAGAAGGCGCTGGAAACCACCCCGCATACCGAGCTTGCCGAGACCATCCTGGAGGAAAGCGGCTACACCGACATGTGGAAGAACGACCGTTCGGCGGATTCGCCCGGCCGGCTGGAAAACCTCAAGGAACTGATCCGCTCCATGGAGGAGTATGAATCACTGCGTTCCTTCCTCGAGCATGTCGCGCTGGTGATGGAGGCCGAGCAGGGCGAATCGCAAGATGCGGTCTCGATCATGACGCTGCATTCGGCCAAGGGCCTCGAATTCGAGACCGTCTTCCTGCCTGGTTGGGAGGAAGGCCTGTTCCCGCATCAGCGCGCGCTGGACGAAGGCGGACGCTCCGGCCTCGAGGAAGAGCGCCGGCTCGCTTATGTCGGCCTGACGCGCGCCAAGAAGAACCTGCATATCTGGTTCGTCTCCAACCGCCAGATTCACGGCCTGTGGCAATCGACGATCCCGTCGCGCTTCGTCGACGAATTGCCCGAAACCCATATCGATATCGCCGACAGCGGCAACAGCTACGGCGGCTACGGCAACCCCTATGGCGGCGGCTCGTTTGCTTCCGGCCGCGGCGGCGGACGACAGAACCCCTACGGCGCCTCGCGCTTCGACAATATCGGCGCCAAGGACCAAGGCAGCTTCTCCAACACCTATGCCACGCCCGGCTGGCAGCGCGCGCAGGCGAACCGCACCGAGGCGACCGACCGCAACTGGGGCACGCGCTCCGGCCACCAGGTCGAGCGCATCGGCTATGGCGAGACCGATTCAGGCTACGGCGCCGGCCGCACCAGCGTGAAGGGCCGCACCATCGAGGGCGAGTTGGTCGCCAAATCCGTCGCCGACACGCCGTCCGCCTTCAATGTCGGCGACCGCGTCTTCCACCAGAAATTCGGCAACGGCAACATCGCGGCCATCGACGGCAACAAGCTCACCATCGACTTCGACAAGGCCGGCCAGAAACGCGTGCTGGACGGTTTTGTCGCGCCGGTGTGACCGCCCTCCTCACCGATATCGTGCCTGGTTCCACTTATGACCGAGCAGCGACAGGATGATGATCAGCCCGTTGAAGAACTGCACGTAGAAGCCGCTCAGGCCCGCCGCCACCACGCCGGTCTGGATGAACGACACCGTAACTGCGCCGATCGCGCCGCCGACCACGGTGCCGATGCCGCCCCAGGTCGGCGTGCCGCCGACGAACACCGAAGCCAGCACGGGCAGCAGATAGCCGTCGCCCGCCGTCGGCCACCAGGTGAAATTGATCATCACCGAGAAGGTGCCGGCGATCGCCGCGCCGATCCCGACGAAGACGAACACCTTCACCCGAACCCATTTGACGTCAATGCCCATCTGTCTTGCGCTGTCGGGATTGTCGCCGACCACTTTCACCTGCGCGCCGAAGCGGTGGCGGTTGTAGAGCAGCGCCGAGAACACGACGAAGGCGATCGCCCAGAAGACCTGCACGGGGATGCCCCAGACCTGGCTGGAGAAGATCTTGTAGGCCGAGCTGTCGGCAAGGCCGGTCAGCGCCGTCGATCTGCCTTCGTTGATGATCTGGATCAGCCCGCGCAGCAGGAAGTTCATACCGAGCGTGGCGATCAGCGACGACAGCCCGCCATAGACGACCAGCGAGCCGACCAGGAAGCCGAGCAGCGTGCCGGTGACGAGCGCCGCCGCGATGCCGATAAACGGATCGTAGCCGGCCTGCACGACCAGCGCGAAGACCCAGGAGGCAAAGCCCATTGTCGCGGGAAATGACAGGTCGATCTCGCCGCAGGTGACGACGAAGACCAGCGGCACGACCACGAATAGCGCCACGGGAAGCGTCGTCAGCACCGAGCTGTAGAGATACCAGGTGGTGAAAACGGTCGGGTTGGCGATGATGAACACCGCCATCATGACGATGAACACGGCGAGCGTGCCGAGCGAGGCGCGATTGTCGAGCACGAAGCCGCGCAGCCAGTGATTGGACGGATGGCTCCATTCCTTGACCGGTCCCTTGGCCGCCTTGCCGCTTGCCGTTCCCAGAGGCGTTTGCAGATCGGGTTCCATCGCCTTGCTCATTGCGCTCCCTGCTCCGCGTCCTCATGCAGTCCCGGCAATCCGCCGGGGTGTGCTACGTCTTCCATGAAGTTGATGAGGTCTTCTGCCGACTTGACCTCGTTGCGGTCGGCCGCGAGCGCCACCTTGCCGCGGTCGAGCACGACGAAGCGGTCGGCAATGTCGAAGACATGGTGAATGTTGTGCCCGATGAACAGGATCGAGCGGCCGCTCGCCCGCACCTGGCGCACGAAATGGAAGACCTTGGCGGTCTCGGTCAGCGACAGCGCCGTCGTCGGCTCGTCGAGGATGATCAGTTCCGCCTGCTTGTAGATGGCGCGTGCGATCGCCACGCCCTGGCGCTCGCCGCCGGAAAGCTGGCCGACGATCGAGTGCGGCGTGAACACTTTCGAGGTGAAGCCGATCTCGCGCATCAGCCGGCTCGCCTCCTCGATCTCCTTGTCGACCTTCAGCCAGCCCATGAAGCTGGTCAGTTCGCGGCCCATGAAGATGTTGCGCACGATCGTCTGCTGCACGGCCAGCGCGCGGTCCTGGAACACCGTCTCGATGCCGGCGTCGCGCGAGCGCGCCGCGCTCCACCCGGTGACCGGCTTGTCCCGCACCAGGATCTCGCCGCTGGTCGGCTTGACCACGCCGGACAGGATCTTGATCAGCGTCGACTTGCCGGCGCCGTTGTCGCCGATAAGGCCGACCACCTCGCCGCGGTCGACACTGAGGTTGACCCCGCCCAGCGCATAGACCTGGCCGTAGGATTTCTTGATGTCGCGCAGTTCGATGATGCGTTCGCCCATGCGATCCTCGCTGGAATTGTCTGTCTGCCGGTCATCTCGCCGGCCGGGCAATAATCCCGGCCGGCGGCTTGGGAGGTCAACGCAATGCCTGCTTGGCGAGCTCGGAGACGATCTCGTAGTTCTGCGGCGTGACGAAGCCGGCGCCGGTGTCGACATTCATCGGCGCCAGCCCCAGCACCACCTGCTGGCAAAGGCTGAGGATCGGCAGATAGCCCTGGAGGAACGGTTGCTGGTCGGCGGTCAGTTGCACCCAGCCGCCCTTGAAGCCTTCGACGATCTGCGGACTGGTGTCGAAGCCGAAATTGAAGATGTCGCCCGGCTTCCTGCCCGCCGCCTGCATGTAGGTGGCGACATTGCCGAGCATCTGGCCGCCGGGATAGCCGACCGCCTTGACGTCGGGGTGGTTGAGCAGTGCCGCCGTGATCACCGGAATGGCGAGGTTCGGATCGGACGCCCATTCGCCGCTCGGTGGCGAGGACAACTGGATCACCTCGACGCCCGCCTCCTTTAGGGCCGCGACAGTGCCGCGCTCGCGCGCGCCGCGGTTCTCGTTCTCGAACGGACCGATCATGATCGCCTTGTCGCCCGCCTTGAGCTTGCCGAGCTTGAACGCCTCGGCACCGAGCGCGCGGCCTTGCTGCTCCTGCTGCGCGCCGACATAGCCGCCGCCGAACGCCGCCACCACTTTCGGCACCGGCACGTTCTGGTACATCATCTTGATGCCGTCCTTATGCGCCTGTTCGGCCAAAGGCATGATCGCCGCGTCGCCCGGATGGCCCATCATGGCGATGCCCTGCGGCTTGACCGCGACCGCCTCGCGCAATTGCTGCACCATCTTCTCGACGTCCCACTGGGAGAAGATGTAGTCGACCTTCGGCCCGAGATCGGCCGCCGCCTGCTTGGCGCCATTATAGACGATGGTGCCGAAGGCGTCGCCCTCGGCGCCACCGACGAAGAAGCGGATGTGTACGTCCTTGCACCATTGCGCGTCGAGCGCGTGCGCCGGCAAGGCAGAGATCGAGGCGCAGAGCGCCGTGGCAGCCGCCACGACGGTCGAGCGCAGAACAGTCCTTCTGGTCGTCATGCACGTTCCTCCCTTTTAGACCCCTCCCGATGGAGGGTTTCGAATTGATCTGCGTCCTCGGTCGGCCGGCTCCTCCCGCCGGCCAATCCTCACATCGAATCTGGCCTCAAGCCGGATTGGGCACGTAGCTGTTCCCTCCCCGGCATTGCTTCAGATAGTCGAGCGCGCGCGCCTGTCCGGTGATCTCGAGGTCGCCGCGATAGACCGGATCGTGCCAGCCCTCGATGTCGATGGCGCCCTTGTAGCCAGCCAGCCGCAACTCACTGATCACCCGCGTCCAGTCGCTGTCGCCGAAGCCTGGCGTGCGCATCTGCACGAAAGGCAGTCGGCCGAACACGCCATGCTCGCGGATCACGTCCCAGCGCACGGTCGCGTCCTTGCCGTGGACATGGAAGATGCGCGGCGCCCATTTGCGGATCTGCGGTATCGGGTCGATCAGATACACGAGCTGATGGCACGGCTCCCATTCCAGCCCGAGATTGTCGTTTGGCAATTCGTTGAACATCAGCTCCCAGGCATCGGGATTGTGAGCGATATTCCAATCGCCGCTCGCCCAGTTGCCGTCCATCGCGCAATTCTCGAAAGCGATGCGCACGCCCTTGTCGGCGGCACGCTTGGCCAGCGGCCCCCACACCTCGCGGAAGCGCGGCAGGCTGTCGGTCAGCGGTCTGCCACGGATGCGGCCGGTGAAGCCGCTCACCGTCGAAGCGCCGAACAGATGCGCATTATCGATCACCGTCTCCCAAGCCGCCAGCACACCGCGATCGACCTCCCCATTCTCGAGCGGATTGCCGAACACCCCGATCGAGGACACGGTCACATCGGCATCGCCGATCGCCTCGCGGATCTCGCCCGCCAGGCGCTTCAGGTCCTTGCCGCCCAGCGTCTGCCAGAAGAAGGGCTGGATGCTCTCGAAGCCGAGCGGCAGGATTTGCCTGACATAGGCGGCCGGATCTTCGAGATTGGCCCGCACCATGGTGCCGATCCTGATATCGAGAAGCGGGTTTGCCGTCATTGTGCTTCCTTGGCGATTGTCACGCGCCGCCCGCTCTCCGCGCTCTCGATGGCGCCGAAGACCATGGCCAGGCTTTTGATGTTGTCGGCGCCGCGCGTCTCCGGCTCGGCGCCGGTCTCGATCGCGTGCATGAAATCCCGGATGATGCCGAGATGGCCGTCGACGCGGTCGGCGGGATCGAGCGGCGGCACTTCGATGGGCTGGGTCTTGTCGATGATCCCGTCGCGGCCGGACGCAATCACCTCCGCCTTCAGCCCGTCGTGGCCGTCCCACAAAAGGCTGCCGCGCTCGGCGACGATGCGCCAGCTTCCCTCCC
The DNA here is from genome assembly GCF_020165105.1 of Mesorhizobium sp. CA5. NCBI lineage: Bacteria > Pseudomonadati > Pseudomonadota > Alphaproteobacteria > Hyphomicrobiales > Phyllobacteriaceae > Mesorhizobium > Mesorhizobium sp. CA5. The sequence goes on from NZ_JAIUHJ010000007.1 coordinate 127,890, forward strand.
AACTCGTGCGGAAACCGTCGGCGCACCAGGAACCGGCATAGGTGAAGACCTTGCCGCCGCCGAGGTCGAAGACGGCGCTGGCCGACGACCCCTGCCGATACCAGGAATTCACGGGTTCCCATTCCTGGCAATAGACGCTGGCCGGCTCGCCGGCGACCATGTAACGCGCGGCATCGAACGTGTGGATCGCCATGTCGAGCAAGAGCACATGGGCCATCTCCTCGCGAAAACCGCCGAAATGCGGCGCGACGAAGAAGTCGGCGTGGATGCTGGTCGGCTTACCGATGACGCCGGAGTCCAGGAAGCGCCTGATGCGCCTGACATTGGGGACATAGCGGCGGTTCTGGACGACGGCGTGGATGCGCCTCGCCTTGCGCGCTGCCTCGACGATGGCGCGCGCATTCTCGGGGCTGTCGGCCAGCGGCTTCTCGGTGAGCAGATGGCAGTCGTGCGCGAAGGCCGAAAGCGCGACCTCGCGGCGTGCGGCGGGAACCACGACGTCGAACACGGCATCGGGCTTGGTCTGGTCGAGGACGGCGTCGAAGTTGGTGCCGATGATGGCGTCGGACAGCGCGTATTCGCGCGCCCTCGCCTGGGCCCGCTCGGCATCGAGGTCGACGAGGCCGACAATGGCGAGCCCGTCGATCTGCTTCACGGCATCGAGCCAGTGCTTGCTCATCGCTCCGCACCCGGCCAGGACGACCCTCATCATCCAGCGCTCCTCCTCCGCCGGTCCCTCCAGACCGGACGTCACGGCGTCCACGGCGTCACCGTAAACGTTTTTCCGTAAACGTTTACGAGAACACACCCGATGGCGTAGAATGTCAACCGGCTGCTTGCAAAAATCGCCCCGAAGCCTTGGCCTGAGCGGCAGCCGGTGCTAGCCAAGGCAAGGGGAGAATCCGTCCTTGGCGTCCAGCATCCACGATCTCGCGCGTCACCTGAACATCTCGATCGGCACCGTGTCGCGCGCGCTGAACGGCCGTGCCGACGTCAATGCCGATACACGCCAGCGTGTGCTCGAAGCAGCCAGGAAGCTGAACTATTCGCCCAATCAGTCAGGCCGCAGCCTGCGCCAGGGCGCCACCCGCTCGATCGCCTTCATGCTGCAGCCGCATCCCGGCGACCAGCAATATGGCGAGCCGTTCTTCATCCCGTTCCTGACGGGCCTGCAGGCGCGGCTCGCCGAGCATGACCTGGATCTGATGGTCGTCATGGGTGAGCCGGGCCAATATCAGCAGGAGCGGTTGCGCCGCGTGGTCGAGACGCGCCGGGCCGACGCGGTCGTGTTGGCCAATACGCGAAGGGAAGACGATCGGATCGAGTATCTCAGCAAGGCCGGCTTTCCCTTCGCCACGCTTGGCCGAAGTCAGTCCGGCGGCGACACATATCCTTCACTCGATATCGATTTCGAAAGGGCGGGTGATGAAGCCGTCGACCGGCTGGTCGCGCGCGGCCACCGCCGCATTGCCGCTATTCGCCCTTCGCTTGATCTCAACTTCGGCTACCTGTTCCTCGACGGCTACCGCAAGGCACTGAAGCGGCACGGTATCGAGGTCGACCCCGACCTGATCGCCGACGGCTTCATCAACGAGACCGGCGGCTACCAGGTGACGCCGCAAGTAATGCGCTCCAAGAACCCTCCGACGGCGATCATCTTCAACAATGACGCGATGGCGCTCGGCGGCTGCAAGGCGCTGGCCGAGATGGGTATCAAGCCGGGCCATGACATGGCCGTGATCGTCATCGTCGACACGCCGCTCTGCCGCTACTTTTCGCCGACGCTGACCGCCTTCCGTCCGTCGCTGGAGCCCATGGGCCGGCGGCTGGCCGAGATGCTGCTCGCTTCGCTTCCCGCATTCGCCGGCCCTGAGGGCACACGCATCATCCGCGAAGTCTGGCCGCTGGAGCTGATCGCAAGAGAGAGCGATTGAGCGGAGGCTTTCCCTTCTCCCCTTGTGGGAGAAGGAAACTGTCACGCAACCATCACGTTCGCGTCCTAGACCGCTCGATGGGAACCGGCTCGCCGCATCGCCGATGCGCGTTCCTTCCAGGCCGCTCTGCTCGTCAAGAAGGGGATATCGATGAAACATCTCAACCGAACCGTCGCGCTCGGCGCGGCACTTGCCTTGTTCACTTCCCTGACCCCGGCGCTCGCCGACGGCGTCGCTTACGTCAACAAGGGACTCGTCGGCATCGGCCGCATCCCGGCCAACCAGAAGGACAAGTTCGGCGAGACCTTCGGTTCAGGTTCAGGCATGGCGATCGACACCAAATCCTGGACGCGTGAAGGGGCCACCTACAAGGGTTCGCTCTGGCTGCTGCCGGACCGCGGCTACAATGTCGTCGGAACCACCGATTATCGCCCGCGCCTCAACACCATCTCGATCGAGCTGGCGCCGACAGCACCCGGCGCGGCGCCCGCTGCCGGACAGGAACAGTCGGGCGTCAAAGCGACGCTCGCCGACACGATGCTTCTGACCGACGACAAGGGCGCCGACGCCACCGGCCTCGATCCGTTGAACGGCGTGCGCGCCGCCGCCGGCGACATGCCGATGCTGCCTGAGGCCAATGGCAAGCTGGCGCTCGATGACGAAGCGATCGTGCGGCTGCCGGACGGCACGATGTTCATCTCCGACGAATATGGTCCCAACATCTACCGCTTCTCGGCCGAAGGCCGTCTGATGTCGGCGACCCAACCGCCCGCGGCGCTGGTGCCGATGCGCCACGGCAAGCCGAACTTCGCGTCCGACAACCCGGGCCCGGGCGCTGCCGAGCCCGATCCGAAGGATCCCGAAACCGGCCGCCAGAACAACCAGGGCCTCGAAGGCATGTCGATGACGCCGGACGGCAGGTTCCTGATCGCCGTGCTGCAGTCGGCGCCCCGCCAGGACGGCGGCGATTCCGGCTCGACCCGCCAGAACACCCGCGCGCTGGTTTACGACGCTTCCGATCTCGCCCACCTCAAGCTGGCGCATGAATATGTCGTGCCGTTGCCTGTGTTCAAGGATGCCAAGGGCAAGACCAAGGTGGCCGCTCAGAGCGAGATCGTCGCACTCTCCGACAAGAGCTTTCTGATGCTGGCGCGCGACTCAGGCAACGGCCAGGGCGTTAAGGGCGACGAGTCGCTGTACCGCAAGATCGAGATCGTCGACCTCTCCGCCGCCACCGATATCGCCAACGGCCCGTTCGACGCCGCCGACAAGCCGGTCGCGCCGAAGGGCATGCTCGATGCGTCGGTGACGCCGGCCAAGCTGACGCCGTTCATCGACATCAACGACAAGGGCGAGCTCGGCCGTTTCGGCATGCACAATGGCGCGCCGAACGACAGGGACAACCTCTCGGAGAAGTGGGAGGCGATGTCGCTGGCGCCGGTGCTCGATCCGAAGCTGTCCGACGACTATTTCCTGTTCGTCGCCAACGACAACGACTTCCTCACCCAGGACGGCTTCCAGGTCGGCGCTTCGTACAAAGCCGAGGACGGCGCCGATGTCGACACCACCTTCCTGGTCTATCAGGTCACACTCCCCGGCCTTTCTGGAAACACCACTCAGTAATGGGATGCGGTCGGCTGCCGCGGCAGCCGACCCTTTCTGAAGGGATGCATGAGAATCAGGCCTGCGATAGCATCGCGGGCCTGATTCAGTTTCGGCCCCACCACCATGGATAACAACATGGATGACAAACAGCCCACCCGCCGGCGGACTCACGACCTGACCAGCGGTCCAATTCCGCGCACGCTGCTTTTGTTCGCCCTGCCGGTGCTGGGCTCCAACGTGCTGCAGTCGCTCAACGGCTCGATCAACGCGGTCTGGGTCGGCCGCTTCCTCGGCGAGGCGGCGCTGACGGCGACCTCCAACGCCAATCTGGTGCTGTTCCTCATCCTCGGCACCGTCTTCGGCATCGGCATGGCGGCGACCATTCTGGTGGCGCAGTCCGTCGGCGCCCGCGACCTGCCCGAGGCGAAGCGCATCGTCGGCACCAGCGCCACCTTCTTCTTCCTCGTCTCGGTCGTGTTCGCCGTCTGCGGCTGGATCTGGGTCGACGCCATCCTGACCGGGCTCGGCACGCCGGCCGATGCCTTGCCTTTGGCGCGCGCCTATTTGCGCATCATCTTTGTCGCCGTGCCGATGATGAATCTTTTGTCCTTCGTCATGACCGTGCTGCGCGGCGCCGGCGACTCGCGAACCCGTTCGTCTTCATGGCGCTGGCGGTCGTGCTCGACGTCGTGCTCAATCCGCTGCTGATCCGCGGCATCGGCCCCTTCCCCGAGCTCGGCATTGCCGGTTCGGCAATGTCGACGCTCATAGGCCAGACGGTGAGCGTGATTGCCATCCTGATCGTGCTTTATGTGCGCAAACACCCGCTGCGGCTGGCGGGCAGCGATCTCTCGCTGCTGCGGCCCGACCCGAAATTGCTGCGCATCGTCGTCTTCAAGGGCATTCCGATGGGGCTGCAGATGATCGTCATCTCGGCGGCGGCATTGACCGTGATGGGCATCGTCAATTCCTACGGCTCCCAGGTAGCCGCCGCTTACGGCATCGCCGCGCAGCTCTGGACCTACATCCAGATGCCGGCTCTGGCGATCGGCGCCGCCGTCTCCTCGATGGCGGCGCAGAATGTCGGCGCCGGGCGCTGGGACCGCATCGGCAGGGTCGCGGCGTCGGGCGTCGGCTTCAACTTGGTGCTGACCGGCGCGCTGGTGGCGCTGCTTTTCGTCTTCGACCGCGCAGTGCTCAGCCTCTTCCTCAGCACCGACAGCGCCGCGATCGACATCGCCGCCCACATCAACAAGGTGGCGTCCTGGTCGTTCATCCTGTTCGGCGTCACGATCGTGCTGTTCGCCACGGTGCGCGCGACCGGCGCTGTCATGCCGCCGCTGATCATCCTGATCATCTCGGTGTTGATCATTCGCACCGGCTTTGCCTATTCCATGCGCAGCGTCATCGGCCAGGAGGCGCTGTGGTGGAGCTTTCCGGCAGGTTCGATCGCCTCGCTGGCGCTCGCCGCCGCCTATTATCGCTTCGGCCGCTGGCGCACGATGCACATGATCGAGGACCGGCCGGCCGCCGGCGAGCCGCCCGACACGGGCCTCGGCGTGCCGCGCCAGCGCGCGCAGCTCCTGCCGGAGACGCCGAACGGCTAAAATCCGCGACGACAGGAAAACGTGAAAATCCGCTACCGCGCGTATTTGGCGCCGAAGCCAAGCGCCACCAGCGAGAAGACGACGATCATGCCGGCAAAGGCCAGGCTTGCGATGATTGCGTTCGCCAGGCTCGACAGGATGCCGATGCCGATCACCGGCAGCGCGTTGCCGCAGAAGCAACAGATGAAGAAGGCCGACACCACCTCGGCGCGGCGGTCGGCCGGCGCGATCTGATTCACCACTTGCAGGCCGCCGCGATAGCCGAGCGCCGCCGCCACGCCGCAGACCGCCGTCGCAACGATCATCAGGACCATCGAGGCATAGACCTGCGCCGCCACGATCAGCGCCACGGTCGGGATCATCAGCACCAGCGCGGCAAGCATGGTGGAGCGGCTGGAGAGCCATGTGGTGGCGACGATGGTGATGGCCGCCACAATCGACAGCTCGAAGAAAAGCCCGCCAGCCTCGGCATGATTGGTCACATGCAGCTGCTGCGCCAGGATGCTCGGCGCCAGCGCCGCGTAGAAGCCGACCAGCGCCATGGCGCCGAAGCCGGTCACCGCCGGCGCCACGAACTGCGCGCGGATGTTGTCCGGCACCGAAAGCCGCGGCCGCAGCGAGACCTCGGAAAACCGTCCGGGCCTGGAGACGGTTTCCTGCGTGCGCCAGATCAGCAGGGTGACCAAGGCAAGCAGGACGAGATAGACGGCGAATGTCAGCCTGAGCGGCCAGGGCGCATATTGGGCGAGCAGCCCCGACATGAGCGCGCCGGCCCCGAGACCGACAAAGTTGGTGCTGGTGGCGATGACGGCGGCGCGCGACTTGTCCTTGCCTTCGATCAGCTCGGCCAGCCAGGCGGTGCCCGCCCCCGCGCCGACACCGATGCCGAGCCCGCTCAGGATGCGGGCGATGTCGAGCCAGGCGAGGTTTTCAGCGAAGAGGAAAAACAACGCGCTGACCACGGCAACGCCCATCGCCGCTAGCGCGGCGGGGCGGCGGCCGACGACATCCGACAGGCGGCCGAAAAACAGCAACGCCGCCAGATTGCCCACCACATAGACGGCGTAAACCAGCGTCAGCGTGACCTGCGAGAAGCCGAAGGCCTGCTTGTAGATCACATAAAGCGGCGTCAGCGCGGTGCTGCCGGCAAAAAGCGCTGCGATCATGGCGGCGACGACGGCCATTGCCGCGCCGCCGCCAAGCTCATTGTCACGCGTCATGGTTTGAGCGTAGCTGGTCATGGCAACCTCCGGGGGTTGCAAGCCCAACGCCTATATAATGGCGCTGTTCCAGCCACCGAATGTCCTCCTGACAACCTTGACAGGATGGTCTTGTACGAAATCCTCGCGTAGCTTTTGTCGGCCGACGAGGAGGAACCATGGGCAAGGGACGGGTCGAGGCATTCACCGATGGTGTCGTCGCCATCATCATCACCATCATGGTGCTGGAGCTGAAAGTGCCGCATGGCGAAGATTTCTCAGCGCTTCTGCCGCTGTGGCCGGTCTTCTTCTGCTATGTGCTGTCCTTCATCAATGTCGGCATCTACTGGAACAACCTGCACAACATGTTCCACACCGTGCAGCGGGTCGATGGACGCGTGCTGTGGGCCAACCTGAACCTTTTGTTCTGGCTGTCGCTGATGCCGGTGACCACCGCGTTCATGGGAGAGAACCACTTCGCGCCCGTACCGGTCGCCGTCTATGGCATCGACCTCGCGCTTTGCGCCGTCGCCTACACCATCCTGGTCCTCAAGTTGCGCCATCTGCACGGCGCCGACACGACTTTCGCCAAGGCCGTCGGCCGTGACAACAAAGGCAAGATCTCGCTGGCGCTCTATATCGCCGCAGTCCTGCTCAGCTTCCTCAACCAGTGGATCAGCGTGGCGATCTATGTGCTTGTAGCGACCATCTGGTTTGTGCCGGACAAGCGCTTCGAACGGTTGGTCGAGAAATAACGCTTACTTCCGCATGGTTTTCAGCTTTTCCGCCGCCGAGGCGGCAAGGTCGGCATAGCGCTCCTCCAGCCTCTCGGCCGCCTTGATGATCGGAAAGTCATGGCCGAATTTCTCCAGCGCCAGTCTTAGCTTCTCGGCGAAATCCGCCTGCTTCTCCAACGCCGCAAACAGCGTCTTCACCTGCGTCTCGCTGATGTCGGGATTGGCGAGCATCTTCGGCACCTCGCGGCTCATCTGGTCGCCGTTGACGGTTTGCTCCTTCAGGATTCCGATCCAGTCGGTCAAATGCCGAACTCCTTTTTGGGACAACATGCGCGGCGTGCGCTGCGATGGTCAACCCGTTGCGGCTTTCGTCGTCAACCCGTTGCGGCTTTCGCCGTAATCACCGGACGAACCGGCCTTGCCTCGGCGGCGCCTGGCGTTAAGTTCGGCCCGACCCGAACAAGGATGGAACTCATGACCAGCGACGCCCAGATCCAGACCGCCCTGCCCGCCTTCGCCTCCGGCAATGTCGCCGTCATCACCGGCGGCGCCAGCGGCATCGGCCTTGCCGCCGCAAAACGGTTCGTGGCAATGGGCATGAAGGTGGTGCTTGCCGACATCGGCGGCATGCGCCTCGACCAGGCGAAGCAGGCGGTCGCCGCGATCGGCGGCGAGGATGCCGTCCTCCCAATCCCGACCGATGTCTCCAGGGCGGAAGAGGTCGACCGGCTCGCGGAGCTCGCTTACGGTGCCTTCGGTGCGGTGTCGGTGCTGATGAACAATGCCGGCGTCGGCAACAATCCGGGTAAGCCGTGGGAGAACCGCGACGCCTGGAAGCGGCTGCTGGACATCAATTTCTGGGGCGTCGTGCATGGCGTCGAAGCCTTCGCGCCGCGCATGCTCGCCGCCGGAAAGCCGGGCCTGATCATCAACACCGGGTCCAAGCAGGGCATCACCACGCCGCCCGGTAACCTCGCCTACAACGTCTCCAAGGCCGGCGTGAAGACTTTTACCGAAGGGCTGGCGCATGCGCTGCGCAACGAGCCGGGAGCCAAGGTGTCGGCGCATCTGCTGATCCCGGGCTTCACCTATACCGGCCTGACCGAAGGCGCGACGGAAAAGCCCGCCGGCGCCTGGACCGGCGAACAGGTGATCGACTTCATGCTGACATCGCTGATGGAGGACGACTTCTACATACTCTGCCCGGACAACGAAGTGACGCGGCCGATCGACGAAAAGCGAATGGCCTGGGCGATGGGAGACATCATCGAGAACCGCCCTGCCCTGTCGCGCTGGCATCCCGATCACAAGGATGCCTTCGCGGCCTTCATGAACCGCTGACGGCCCTGTCAAGCCGCGGCTTTCTTCTTGGATGCGTTCTTCCCGGCCGCGGTCTTCTTTGTGGCCGCGCCGGCGGTCTTCGGCGCATGCTTGGTGCCGTTCTTTCCGGCGACGGCCTTCTTGGCCGCCTTTTCGGCGATCTCGCTGTCATGCCGTTTTGCCGCCGCCTCGCATTTCGAGCGGATCTCCTCCACCTCTGACTCCGTCAGGTGTTCGATTCCGATGAAATGGTTATGGGCGCGGCTGACCCTGATCAGTTCGTCCAGCTTGGCCTGGATCGCGGCGCCATCGCGATTTTGCGTGTTCTGGATCAGGAACACCATCAGAAAGGTGATGATGGTGGTGCCGGTGTTGATGACCAATTGCCAGGTGTCCGAGAACCCGAAGAGCGGTCCACTCAACGCCCATACAACCACGATCGCCACACAGATGGCGAAGGTGGGCGGCAGCCCCGCCAGATGTGCCACCTGGTTGGCTATCCGCGTAAAAACCTTCTCGATCATGCAAGTCCCTCGAACCGTGGATGTGCTGGCATTTGCGAAGAAACAAGCTGCCGCCCGCTCCGGTTCCGCGGGATCGAATTTTGTGCCGACACGTGCACGCAATCGGCTACACGCAGAAAGCGCAGTTTCGCGAAAAAACACCTTATCCGTTTATTTGCAATAGTGCCGGTGCAGGCCGAAAGCCTGTTCCTTCCGCTTCACGGCGGTTTACCTCCAGCCCCTTCCGCTGCGCCACCCCCGCATGGCGGAAGGGGCATTTAGTTCCGAGAGTGGAAGGCACCGGTCAGACAGCGCCGGTCATGTGCTTGACGGCGTTCCGCCCGTGTCAGTGAGCGTTTCTTCCCAGCGATCGAGAAAGGCTTCGATCGGCATGGCCTGCATGTCGGGGATTGCGCTCGCCAGTTTCTCGGGCGGCCAGTCCCACCAGGCAAGGGCTTCGATGCGCGCCGCGACGGTGGCGGAGAACCGCCGGCGCAGCGGCTTTGCCGGAACGCCTGCGACGATCGTGTAGGGCGCGACGTCATGTGTCACCACCGCATTGGCGCCGATGACCGCGCCGTTGCCGATCGCGACACCCGGCATGATCACCGCGCCGTGTCCGATCCAGACATCATGGCCGATACTGACTGATTTCGCTTGCCGTCGCGCGCGAAAAGCCGTGTCGACGCCCAGCCAGCGAAAATACTCGTTCGGCCGGTAGCTGACCTTGTGCTGCGTCAGCCGCTCGATCGGATGCTCGAGCGCGTTGATGCGGCTGTTCGCGGCGATCGAGCAGAACTTGCCGATTGTCGTATAGATCGCCTCGCAATGGCGTTCGAAATAGGAAAAGTCGCCGACGCTCACCTCGCGCAGGATCACCCGCTCGCCGATCGAGGCATAGCGGCCGAGCTTGCATGCCTTCAGCTCCGCGGTCGGATGGATGCGCGGCTCGGGATCCTTGAGGACGAGGGTTTCAGGACGACCCATGAGAGGCCTTTACGCCGGCGGGGACGGCCCTGCAAGCGCGGCCTGCCCCCGCCAAGCCTATCGGCTATTGCGGCTTGCCCTTGGTCCACACCACGTTCTGGCCGTAAAGCGGCACGGTCGTGACCGACATCTTCGCCGAGCCGTTCTGCACCTGGCGCGAATGCGACAGATAGATCAGCGTCTCGTTCTTCTTGTCGTAGATGCGGTTCACCACCTGCTTTTTCCAGATCAGGCTGAGGCCCTGCTTGAACACCTCCTCGCCGCCCTCGCCCATGTCGATGTCGCCGATGGTGATCGGCCCGGTCTGGCGGCAGGAGATCGACGAATCGGAAGGATCCTCGAACCAGTTGCCCTTATGCAGCCGGTCGATGATGCTGCGGTCGAAATAGGCGACATGGCAGGTGACGCCGTCGACCTTCGGGTCCTTGATCGCGTCGACCATGATGTCGTTGCCGACCCAGTCGACACCCACTTTACCCACTTCGTCAGCCATGGCCGCGCCGGAGCTCAGGGCAAGACAGGCGGCGAACAAGCCGATCAGTTTTCGCAAGGAAGCCTCCTCGGTTCACGTTTGCCGACGTCAGGTGGGACAGGATCGTGGCGTTTGCAAGCCGATCGGCCCGCCCGGCGGCTTGCGGCAACGCGACATCTTTGCGCGCCCGGCGCCGACCCGCTAAGACTGTCGCCGAACTGGCTTCCAGCCAAAGCAACGGACATTCACTAATGATGCGCTCAATCCTGGTCGGCATTCTCGTCCTGATGGCGGCGGGCATCGGCTGGCTGACATTCGACTGGTACCGGGGCCACTATGGCGGCGAGCCCTTCGGCGCGCCCTTCACGCTGGTCGACCAGAAAGGCGCGCCGATCACCGAAGCCGCCTTCAGGGGACACCCCAGCGTCGTGTTCTTCGGCTTCACCCATTGCCCTGAAGTCTGCCCGACGACACTGTTTGAGCTCGCCGGCTGGCTGAAGACGATGGGCGACAGCGGCAAGGACCTCAGCGCCTATTTCGTCACCGTCGATCCGGAACGCGACACGCCGGAGACGATGAACACCTATGTCAGCAACTTCTCCGACCGGATCACCGGCATCACCGGCGAGCCGGACAAGGTGCACGCCATGGCCAAGGCCTTCGGTATCTATTGGAAGAAGGTCGACACTGGCGACGGCGACTACACGATGGACCACACGGCCTCGGTGCTGCTGCTCAACGCCAAGGGCGATTTCGCCGGCACCATCGCCTATGGGGAGAGCGCCGACACCGCGATAGCCAAGCTGAAGCGGCTGGCTGCGGGTGGGCAAACCTGATGGGCCAGACTAGGCTCCACTTCACCGCCAACAAGCTCGAGGCCGACCGCATCTTTGCCGCACTGGACGCCGCCTTCGAGGAGGACGGCCTGCCGATCGCCGTGCTGGAGCTCGACGAGGAAAAAGACATCCACGAAGTGTCGCTTTATGCCGATGGCGACGTCGATCCCGTGGAGGTCCGGGTCAGGGATGTCCTCGCCGGTCTCGGCCTGTCGAAGCCTGTCGAACGTGAGGTCCTTCCCGACGTCGACTGGGTGTCGCGCTCGCTGGAAGGGTTGAAGCCGGTCCGCGCCGGACGCTTCTTCGTCCACGGCTCGCACGACCGGGCCAAGCGTCGCAGTGGCGACCTCGCCATCGAGATCGAGGCGGGCCTTGCCTTCGGCACCGGACACCACGGCACCACCGCCGGCTGCCTCGAAGTGCTGGAGCAGGTGGTGCTGCGCGAGCGGCCGCGCAACGCGGTCGACCTCGGCACCGGCAGCGCCGTGCTTGCGATTGCGCTGGCCAAGCTCGCGCATATCCGGGTGCTGGCGACCGACATCGATCCGGTCGCCGTCCGCGTCGCCGCCGCCAATGCCCGCCTCAACCACGTCAAGGCGCTGGTCGAGACGGTTACGGCGCCCGGCTTCCATCATCCGATCTTCGCCAGGCGCGCACCTTTCGACCTCATCGTCGCCAACATCCTGGCCCGGCCGCTGATGCGGCTCGCGCCCGAAATGGCCAAGCACATCAGTCTCGGCGGCTCGCTGGTGCTCTCCGGCATCCTCGACCGGCAGCGCGACGCGGTGATCTCGGCCTATGTCGGCCAAGCCTTCCGCCACGTGCGCACCTTGCATCGCGAGGGCTGGGTGACCATCCATCTCAAGCGCTGAGGCCGGGTTGCATCCAGCCGATCTGGCCCTGCCGAAATCGATTCCGATTTCCGGGGTCATGCGCTACGCTCGCAACAAGCATCGAAGAGAGGCCAAAAATGTTCCAGACCTTTGATTCCGCTGGTGATCCTGCCGTCGGTAAGCCGCGTGTGGCGCAGCTGCGGCAATGGCTGGCTGAGAATGGTTTGGATGGCTTCCTTGTTCCCCGCGCGGACGAGCACCAGGGCGAATATGTCGCCGACCGCTCGGCGCGGCTGAAGTGGCTGACCGGCTTTTCCGGTTCGGCCGGCGTCGCGATCGTGCTGCGCGACCGCGCCTTCATCTTCGTCGACGGCCGCTACACGCTGCAGGTGCGCAATGAAGTCGACCTGTCGATCTTCACCGTCGAAAGCCTTGTCGACAATCCGCCGGCCAGCTGGATCAAGGACAATCTCGGCAAGGGCGCAAGGCTCGGCTTCGACCCCTGGCTGCACACGATCGGCGAGATCAAGGCGCTGAAGGCATCGGCCGAGCAATCCGGCGCGACATTGGTGCCGCTCGACAGGAATCCCATCGACATCATCTGGACGGATCAGCCGGACCCGCCCCGCGCGCCTGTCGAGATCCATCCGCAGAATCTTGCCGGCGAGCTCCCCAAGGACAAGCTCAAGCGGCTGGCGGGCGCGATCGAAAAGGACGGCGCCACCCATGCGGTGCTGACCGATCCTTCCTCGATAGCCTGGGCCTTCAACATCCGTGGCGGCGACGTGCCGCATACGCCCCTGGCGCTCGGCTTCGCCATCCTCGCCGCCGATAGCAAGCATCAGCTGTTCATGGACCAGCGTAAATTCCCGCGCCAGGTCGCAGCCTATCTCACCCAGCTTGCCGATCCGCATGATCCGGGCGAGTTCGAAGCCGCCATCGTCGCGCTAGCCAAGGACGGCGCCAAGATCGCGCTCGATCCGGTGCTGGCGGCGGAGAAGCTCCGCATGCTGGCCGAGGACAATGGCGGCACGGTCGTCTTGGCGGCCGACCCGGCGCGTATCCCCCGCGCGACCAAGAACCAGGCCGAGATCGCCGGCAGCCGCGCCGCGCATCGCCGCGACGGCGCCGCGGTCGCCAAGTTGCTGTGCTGGCTCGACCGCCAGAAGCCCGGCACGCTGGACGAAATCGCCGTCGTCACCAAGCTTGAGGAGGTGCGCCGGCAGACCGGCGAGGAAACGCAGATGCCGCTGCGCGACGTCTCCTTCGACACGATTTCCGGCGCCGGCCCGAACGGCGCCATCATGCACTACCGCGTCTCGCGCGCCACCAGCCGCAAGCTTGAAAGCGGCGAGCTGTTCCTGCTCGATTCCGGCGGTCAGTATCAGGACGGAACCACCGACATCACCCGCACTGTGCCGATCGGCCAGCCGAGCGAGGAGATGCGCGAGCGCTTCACCCTCGTGCTGAAGGGCATGATCGGCATCTCGACGCTGCGCTTCCCCGCCGGCACGCGCGGTTCGGAGATCGACGCCGTTGCCCGCGTGGCGCTGTGGAAGCATGGCTGCGACTTCGCCCACGGCACCGGCCACGGCGTCGGCTCCTACCTCGCCGTGCACGAAGGGCCGCAGCGCATCGCCCGCACCGGCACAGAAAAGCTGCTGGCCGGCATGATGCTGTCCAACGAGCCGGGCTACTACAAGGAAGGCGCCTACGGCATCCGCATCGAGAACCTGATCCTAGTCACGCCGGCGGAGCAGATCGAGGGCGGCGACATCGCCATGCATGGCTTCGAGACGCTGACGCTGGCGCCGATCGACAAGCGGCTCATCCGCACCGATCTGTTGCACCGGGACGAATTGCAGTGGCTCGACCGCTATCATGCCCGGGTGCTCTCCGAGATCGGCCCGATGGTCGACGGCGAAACGCTGGCCTGGCTGGAGAAAGCCACCGCGCCGCTGCCCCACGATGCGAAGATTTGAGGTGAGCTTCTGTCTCCCGATTCGACGGCTACGCCATGCACACATCTTCTGTGACTGGCGCGACTGATCAGGCCGAAGCCTTGATTGCCACGTGGTTTCCCCAATCCGTCGCTGCTTCGCAGCGCCACCTTTCCCCCTCCGGAGGGAAAGGAAGGGAGCCTTGCTGGACGAGCGTTGGCGGCAAGAAGCTCGGCGCCTTCCTCTCCCCCGTCGATCGGGGGAGAGGTGGCTCGGCGAAGCCGAGACGGAGTGGGGGTCGACCAGCGCAGCGTAAGACAATGCATGCGCCAAGCTGCCATGCACGCTATCGCCCAAAGACCAGCCGCTTGGGAAATGTGTGCATCCCCTAGCGCTCCACAGGGAGAAACGCCCAGTTCATCCTCCGAAGCTGCTGCGGAGGACGGGCAGGACAATGAGGGGCAGCGCCAGCCATTCAGGATGGAAAGCTATCCGACGAACTGCCTCGCCAGAATCAGGACAGCGGCTCCAGCCAGAAACATCGCCATCAGGCCACCGCGCAGCGACACCAGCACGGTGACGATCAACGCCGCCCATTCGGCGGGTCCAGCATGCAGCAGCTCCGGCGCGACGAGGGTCGTCAGCACCGCGGCCGGCACGGCGTTGAGGCCGGCCTCGACGCGGGGATGGATCGTCTCGAAGCGCGAGATGACGAGGTGGCCGCCGATTCGGGTCAGATAGGTGGCGACGGCGCCGGCCAGGATGATCCAGAAGGTCGTGCTCATGGCCGCTTGCCCACGCCGCTGTGATGCGGCGGCAGGATCACCGCCAGGACGATGCCGGCGACCGCGCCGATCGAGACATGCCAGGGCGAGCCGACAGTTCTGTAGGCGATGATCGAGGCGACGGCGCTGGCGGCGACGACGGGCGCCCAGAGCGGCCGTTTGCGAAAGCCGAGCACCAGGCCGAGGAAATAGATCGGCAAAAGGAAATCGATGCCCAGCGCATGCGTGTCGGGGATCAGCTTGCCGAACACCGCGCCCAATCCGCTTTCGATCACCCAAAACACATAGACCGGCAGGCCGAGCCCGAGATACCAGACGAAGCCGACGGGCCGGCCGGACTCGGCCCTTGCCTCGGCGATGGCGAATTGCGGATCCGTCAGGATGAAATAGCCGAGCGCCTGCTGCAGCACCGGCCAATGCGCGATGCGCCTGCCGATGCCGGCCGAATAGAGCACGTGGCGAAAGTTCACCGCGAAGATCGACAGCACGATCAGCCATGGCGCGACATGCTGGCCGAACAGTTCGATGCCGACCATCTGGCTGGCGCCGCCATAGATCATGGCGCTCATCAGGAAGGCTTCGAGGACGGAAAACCCATTGTCGACGGCGATCGTGCCGAACAGGATCGCGAACGGCGCGGAGGCGACGACCACCGGCATTGAAAGCCGCACGCCGTCCCAGAAATCGCCGCCCGTTCTGCCTTCAGAGATTGCTTCCGCTGCCATGCGCCGCTCCTCGTGCATGTCGCCCAGAAGTGCGCAGCGGTTCTGGGACAACGACATGCATCAACAAAAGACTTAAAGCGCGTCGCCTGGATTCGTTCAGCGCACGCGCTTTAAGAGCGGCTTGATTTAGAGAGCGTCGCCTCCAATGTCACACCAATTCGCTTGACCCAGCGATCAGCGGAACTGATCGCCGGGTTGCGAAACGTTGGAAATCTTCAGGCAGCTCAGCTGACGAAATAGCGCTGCCACTCGAAGTCCGTGATATGCGAGGCCTGCCAGGCATCGAAGGCCGCCTGCTCGGCGCGGCGGCTTTCGGCGTAGTTGTCGCGGAACGCTTCGCCGAACGCCTCGGCGCAGAAATCGGATGCGGCGAAGGCTTCAATAGAAGCATTCAGCGTGCGCGGCAGCTTCGGCTTGTCGAGATTGGCGAGGTTGCTCGTCACCGACGCCTCGAGCGGTAAATCCTTCTCGATGCCTTCGCAGCCGGCCGCCAGGATCGCGGCGATCGAGAGATAGGGATTGACGTCGGCGCCAGGCGCCCGGTGCTCGAACCGGCACGCGGCATCGTTTGGCGTGGTGATGGCGCGGATCGGCGCGGTGCGGTTCTCGAAGCCCCAGGCGACGTCTTCCGGCGACCACGCGCCGCGATCGAAGCGGCGGTAGGAGTTGACCGTCGGCCGGAAGAAAATATGGGTCTCCTGCATGCGGTTGAGCACGCCGGCGAGGAATTTCTCGCCGACCGGCGTCAGCCGGTTCGGTCCAGCCGCGAAGGCCGGCTTGCCGTCCCGCCACAGGCTGACATGATGGTGCGCGCCGCAGGCGCTTTCCTTGCCCGGCGGCTGGAAGCGCGTCATGAAGGTCGCCACCAAGCCATGCTCGGCGCACAGCTCGCGCAGATGCAGCTTGGCGCGCATCGCGGCATCCGCCGCCGCCAACGCGCTCTTCGGCGTCAGCGCGTATTCATACATGCCGTAGCCATATTCGGTGACCAGCGAGGCGACGCCGATGTCGATGCTCTTCATGCGCGTAATGAACTCGGCGGCGAAATCCTGGTATTCGCCACTGCGCACGAGGTCGTAGTTGATCAGCGAATGGCCCCATGGCTTCAGCTCGCGATAACGGCCGGCGCGCATCAGATCATGGTCGGCGTGGAAAATGCCGAACTCGTATTCGAGCGCGAATTTCGGCTCATAGCCAAGCGCCCTCGCGCGCTCCTCGACGCGCGCCAGAACGCCGCGGGGATCATACGGGCAGATCGAGCCGTCCAGCATGTAGGAGCGCGTGATGGCGGAGGCGAATTTCGGCTTCCAGCCATGCTGCACCACTGTGTCCGGATCGATGATACCCTTGATATTAGGAAAGCCGTTCTCCTCATTGGCGCTCGGCGAGGCGAAGGCGACGTCGCCCATCGGCTGGCCGTCGCCATGCGTGACGCAATAGAGGATGGCATTGATCGACTCACCGGCTGTGGAGAGCTTCAGCGGCGCGATCTTGGAGCGCACGACGCCTGACGTGTCGACCGTATGCACCTCGATGAACTCGACGCCGCGCGATGCGAGCTCGGCCTGCAACGCCTCGAGCTTCGGCGCATACTCCGCCACCCTGTCCTCAAATTCCACGTTCAACCTCCACCACGAAAAGCTATTTGGCCCTGCGCCGCAAAAGAAGCGACAGCAGCTCGTCGAGCTCGTGCCGTCCGCTGATGCCGCTCGGCCGGAACGCCATGCAAAGCACGATGACAACGCCGAGCGCCACGCCCGACAGGCCGAGCAGCTGCGGCATCTGGATACCCGCGACCGTCACGCCGGACTCGATGCTGCGGATGAATTCCAGCCCGATCGAAAGCACGATGACGCCGGTGACCGCCCCAGTCACCGTTGCCATGCCGCCGAGGATCAGCATCGCCAGCGTGTTGAAGATCATCTGGAAATAGAACAGTTTTGGGCTGATCGTGCCGGCGAAATAGGCGTAGAGCACGCCGGCGAGCCCGCAGATCAGCGCCGACAGCACCCATGACATAAGCCGCAGTTTCTTCGCATCGATGCCGAGCGCAGCCGCAGCCTGAGGGCTCTGCGCGCTGGCCCGCAGCTGCAAGCCCCAGCGGCTGTCCTTGAACAGTCGCGCCGCCACGATCGCCATCACCGCGAAGACCAGCATCCACGGCAGGCCGACCACTTTCGGAATGCCGAAGAAAGCCTGGTTGCCCTTGAACAGATTGGTCCAGTTGAGGAAAACCGAATGGACGATGATCAGCAGCGCCAGGCTGACGATGGTCGCAGCGACCCCCGACAGCCGGCTGATCACCTTGCCGCTGACCAGCGCCACGATGCCGACCACCAAGAGCGCAATGAGCGCCGACGAAACCGGATCGAGCTCCAGCGTCGCAAAGCCGAACGGCGCGTTGGGGATCGACAGCTTCTTCATGGCAAGCGGCGTCGACAGGATGGCGACGCCATAGGCGCCGAGCCCGACAAAGGCGCTGTGGCCGAGATTGGCGATGTTGGAATTGCCCATGAACACTTGCAGGCCGACCACGACGATCAGGTTTACGAAGGCGCCGAGTGCGAGAAAGGTGTAGTAGGTCGGCGCGAAGTTCAGCACCAGGAGCCCGATCGCCAGCACCGGCAGCGCTGTCACCAGCCCGCCGATCAGCGAGCGGAGGATCGCGTTGCCGGGCTGCGCGGTGGCGGCCGGCGCCGCCATCTGTTCGACCGCTTGCGAGAGTTCGGAGCCTGCCACGTCAGATCTCCCGCCCTAAATCTCTTTGTCGCCGAGTTCGATGCGCTGGCCGAGCAGGCCTTCCGGCCGGTAGACGAGCAGCGCGACGATGATGGCGTAGGTGAGCGCGTCCCGGAAGCCCGCATATTCCTGCGGCAGCGCGACGAGCAGGCCGACTTCGATGAAGCCGAGCAGCATGCCGCCGACCGCAGCACCCGGCAGCGAGCCGAAGCCGCCGATGACGCAGGCGACAAAGGCCTTCAGCACCAGGCCGAAGCCGAGATCGGGTGAGACGCTGCCGCGCCGCGCCAGGATGAAGACGGCGGCGATGCCCGCCAGCGCGCCCGAAATCGCAAACGCCGTGGCAATCACTCGGTTTGCCTTGATCCCCATCAGCCGCACGGTGGCGAAGTCGCGCGCGGCAGCGCGAATGGCGAGCCCGAGCGTCGAGCGGTTGAGGAAGAGCACGAGCGCAAGGATGGTCAGGCCCGACACGATCAGTTCCATCACTTGCAGCGAGGAGACGGCGAAGGGGCCGAAGAACCACATCTGGTTCAAGCCGTTGAGGATCGAGACCGACTGCGGCTTTGGCGAGACCAAAAGCATGAAAAGGTTCTGCACCACGATCGACACGCCGAAGGCGGTGAGCAGCCCGGTGGTGGTCGGCGCATAGCGCACCGGCCGGAAGGCGACGCGTTCGAACACCACCGCCGCCAGCGCCGCCATGCCGACGGCAAGCAGCACCGCGACGAAGGGCGAGGTCAGCCCGAGCGCGGCAGCCAGGAACACGCTGTAGGCCGAGACCCCGATGATCTCGCCATGGGCGAAATTCACCAGCCCCATGATCGAGAAGACGACGGCGAGCCCGAGCGCCACCAAGGAATATTCCGCACCGAAGGCGAGCGCGTTGAGGAGTTGCTGCAAGGCGTAATCCATCGCCGCCTACCCGCCGATATAAAGGTTGAACAGGCCGTGCTCGTCGGCGAGCCTGGCCGGTGGTCCGTCATAGCGCAGCGTGCCCGAGCTCACGACATAGACGCGGTCAGCAAAGCGCAGCGCCTGCTTGGCGTTCTGCTCGACCACCAGCAGCGTCAGCCCTTGCGCCTTGAGTTCGCCGATGAAATCGAAGATGCGCGCCACGATCTTGGGCGCGAGCCCCAGCGACGGCTCGTCGAGCAGCAACAGCTTCGGCCGCGACATCAGCGAACGGGCGATCGCCAGCATCTGCTGCTCCCCGCCCGAAAGCGTGCCGGCCGCCTGGCCGAAGCGTTCGGACAGCACCGGGAACAGCGACAGGAACCGCTCGATGTCCTGGCGCACGCTGGCGGGGTCGCGCCTTGTCGCGGCTCCTAGCCGCAGGTTTTCGCCGACGCTCAGGTTGGAGAAGATGTGCCGGCCTTCCGGCGTCGCGGTCAGTCCGGCGCGGATGCGGTCCTCGGTGCGGACATGCGAGATGTCCTTGCCGTCGAGCACGATGCGGCCCGAAGCCGGCGTCACCAGACCGGTCAGCGCGTTGATGGTCGAGCTCTTGCCGGCGCCGTTGGGCCCGAGCAGGGCGACAAGCTCGCCCTGCCCCACCTCGAGCGACAACTCGCGCACCGCCGTGACGGCGCCATAGCGCACGACAAGCTTCTCAACCTTCAGCACGTGTTCCCGGCCCCGCTTAGTTCAGCGCCGGAACGAAGGTCGGCGGCGTGTCGGTGATCAGCACCCGCTTGCCGTCGGCAAAGCCCATCACCGGCACGGCTTTGACCGGATAGCCCTTCTTCTCGGCGAAGGAGATCGTCGGCGCGGTGGTGCCCGGATAGCCGCCAGGCGCGCGGATCGCCTCGCGTAAGGCGGCGGGGTCGACGGTGCCGGCCTTTTTCGCCGCTTCGTAGCTGATCTGCACCATGTCGGCGCCGAGCGCGTCGAAGATGCCGTTGATCTTGTAGCCGTCGGCCTTGCACTGGGCGAGGAACTTGTCGATCGGGCCGTCGACGCCGGTCGCGCCATGGGTCGCGAACATCACCTTTTCCAGCGACTTCGGATCGCCGACCGTGCCTTCCAGCGACTTGTCGTCGAAGGCATCGCAGCCCGCCACCCACCCCTCGTAGCCGTTGGCGCGCAATTGCCGGATCAGGATGCCGACATCGGGCAGCACGGCGCAGATATGGATCGCGTCCGGCTTCTGCGGCAACGCCTTGATCGAGGCGATCTGCGGCGACCAGTCGGTGGTGCCGTAGGAATAGTTGAATTTGCCGACCACCTTGCCACCGAGATGCTCGAACACCTCGCCGAACCACTCCGGCAGCTTCTCCGAATAGGAACCGGCATCGGGCGACACCATCAGCGCGACGGTCCGCGCGCCCTTGCCGTAAAGCGCATTGGCTGTGGCCGAGGCATTGATCGGATCGGGCACGGCGCCGGCGATAAAGTTGTCGAGCCCGGCCTGCTGCATCTCGAGCTGCGTGTTCGGCGCCGAGAACACGGTGGCGCCATAAGGCTGCGCGGTCTGCGCCATCGGGATCAGCGCATCGGGAAACGGCACGCCGGTGATCACCTGCGCGCCGGCATCGAGGAATTTCTGGCCGAGCGAGACCGAAAGCTGCGGATCGGAGCGGTTGTCCTCGATCATCAGCTCGACCTTGGGATCGTTCGCGCTTGCGGCCTTGTTCAGCCTGTCGGCCATGCAGCGCGCGCCCTCGGCCTCGCTATAGGGCGCGTAGGCGCCGGTCATGGCGACCGCAAGCCCGATCTTCAGATCGGCGGCGCCTGCATGCCCGGCCTGCAGCAGTCCCGCGGTCAGCACCGCGGCTCCCAGCAAAATCTTTTCCATTCTACCCCTCCTTCCTCTCATTGCGGTTGTTCTTCCGGGCCTTCAGGCCGTCTCTGACTGCCCGACATAGACCTCGATGACGCGCGGATCGCGCCACACGTCTTCCGTCTCGCCCGAAGCGATCACCTGGCCCTGGTCCATCACGCAAAGCCGGTCGCAGAGCCGGTTGATGAAGCGCAGGTCGTGATCGATGACGATGGTCGCGCAGCCGACGTCGCGGCGAATGCCTTCGATGGCGATGGCCAGCGTCTCCGACTCGGCCTCGTTGAGACCGGCGGCCGGTTCGTCGAGCAACAACAGCGACGGCCCAAGCGCCAGCGCGCGGGCGATCTCGAGCCGACGCTGGCTGCCATAGGGCAGCGTTCCGGCCGGGCTGTCGGCGAAGCCTGCGAGCTCATATTGCTGCAGCAGCTGATCGACGCCGATGCGCTTGGCGGCATCGGGGCGCACGGCCCGACAGGTGATATGCGCGACCTCGACATTCTGCCGTACTGTCAGATCCTTGAATAATCTGATGGTCTGGAAGGTGCGGCCGATCCCTGCCCGCGCGCAATGCTCCGGGCTGCGGCCGGTGATCTCTTCGCCCGCGAGGCGCACGCTGCCGCTGTCCGGCTTGAGCACGCCCGAAATGGCGTTGACGAGGGTGGATTTGCCGGCGCCGTTCGGACCGATGAGACCGAGGATCTCGCCCGCCTCGCAGGTCAGCGAGGCGCTGCGCAACGCCTGCACGCCGCCGAATGTCTTGCTGACTGCCCCAACCGACAGCATCGGTCATCTCTCCCATTCCCGTCCGCTGGCTGTTCTCCTGTCGGCCGGTCAAAAGGATGCTAGTCCCCCGACTTTTCCATAACAAGTATTTTTTTCCATTCTAGAAAAATTCTTGAGTGGAAGGGCTGAGGCCCGTCGGTCAGACGCCTGCGCCCGGCGGCAGCCCGTCGCGCGGCACCGTGTTCGACATCAGCATGATGACGGGCTCGTCGCCGAGCGCCACATAGGCGTGCTGCATTTCGCCGTCGAACAGGATGCTGTCGCCGGGCTGCAGGACGCTCGGGTCGTAGTGGAGCGTGTGGAGCTGCAGGCTGCCGCTCAACACATGGATGAACTCCTCACCCGAATGGCTGCGCCAGCCGCCGTTTTCCTCGAAGGTTCTGGCGCGCAGCGTCACGCGCCAGAAAATATTGGTCTTGTCGCGGAAATCGCTGCACAAGACCTCGAATTCCATGGCGTTGCCTTCGTGCAGGATGCCGCTGCCGGCGCGCGTGATCGAGCGGCGCGCCTGCGGCCCGGGCTTCGGGCTGAACAGGAAGGAGGCCACCGGCACGTGCAGCGCGCCGGCAATCATCAGCGCGATATCGACGGTCAGCCTGGCCTTGCCGTTCTCCAGCTTCGAGAGCTGGGACACGGAAAGGCCCGAGCGCTCGCTGAGATCGCGCAAGGTGATGTTCTGCTGCTTGCGCGCGTCGCGGATCTTGCTGCCCACATTGCCTTGCATCGTCCACGCCCTTGGCTGCCGTGTTTCCAATTCGACAAGCTCTAGCGTTCCGATATTTGAGCGTCCAGCCTTCAGACGGCTACGGCTGATTGCGGCCATAGGGATATCGCGACGGTAGCGAAGGCAGCCTCCAGGAGGCGGCTGACGCGTTCGAAAGTTTCCGGATCGGCAAGCAAGTCGTTGCGCAGCTCGAGGTAGAGGCAGGGCCGGCCCTGCTGCAGCCCGTGCCGGTTCAAGGTATAGCCGACAGCCTGGCGCCAGTCGTAAGGTTCGTTATCGCCGATTCTGAAGCCTGCTTCCGGGCCTTGGGCCCTGAGCGTTTTCAGCACCGAGGCGACGAAGGGCGACTGTTCCCGCCACAGCACGCCGATATCCACATTGCGCTTCACGCCGCCCATCACCGGCGTGAAGGAGTGCACCGAAATCAGCGCCCGCCTGCCGACAGCGGCTTCGATGATTGCCCGTTCGACCGGCGCCCAGGCGACGAGCTTGCGCAGCCTCGCATCCGCCGCGTCCACAGCGAGATTGCCCGGCACAGGGATGCCGCCGAGGTCGGGACGCATGAAGTCCCACTCCTCGGCGGGGCGGTTATAGTCGAGGAACAGCCGTGAATAGCGCGCGATCACCGCCGGCGCCCGCAGCGTTCGCGAGAGCCGGCGCGTCAGCGCGTCGACGCCGATGTCCACCGCGAAATGCGTGCCGAGATAAGGCTCCGCCAGGCCAAGGTCGCGCCACGGCGCCGGCACGACGTTGCCGGCATGCTCGGCAATCAGAAGATAGGGGCTGGTCGCATCCGGCAGCAATCGTTCCACCCCGGCCCCGACGAGCGCCGCGACGGCCGCGTCGCTAAGCTTTTCAAGGTCCCGCACGACCGGGCGCCGCTGGCGGTCAGGCGATGACGGAGCGGACATGATAAGCCTTCGCCGCCGTCGCCTCGATGAGGCCGGCGCGCCCGTTGGCGCGGCCAAGACCGGAATTCTTGATGCCGCCCCAGGGCAGATAAAGGTCGGCGTGATCGCATCGGTTGAGATAGACGGTGCCGGCCTCGACCTCGTCGAGCAAGGCCACGCCGCGTTCGACATCGCGCGTCCAGATCGAGGCGCTGAGGCCGTAGTCGCTGTCGTTCATCAGGCGGATCGCCTCGTCGTCGCCGCCGACGGCCTGGACGCAGGCCACCGGCCCGAACAGCTCGTCGCGCATGATCGGCATGCTGTGGTCGACGCCGGTCAGCACCTCCGGCGCGACATAGGCGGTCCCGAGGCTTGCCGCCTTGCGCGCGCCATCCTGCGGCATCAGGCGCTTCGCCCCTGCTCGCACCGCGCTTTCGGTGAGGCCGCGGATGGTGTCGGCCGCGACCGCGCGCACCACCGAGCCGACCATCGGCTTTTCAGCGATCGGATGGCCGATCGACCACTTCGCCGTCTCGGCGACCAGCGCCTCGACGAAACGGTCGTGAATCAGGCCGTCGACATAGATTCGTTCCACCGAGCAGCAGGACTGGCCGGCGTTGGAATAGGTACCCTCTGCGATCAGCGGAACCGCCGCCTCGAGGTCGGCGTCGGAGCGCACATAGGTCGGATCCTTGCCGCCAAGCTCGAGATGGACCTGGGTGAAGGTGCCGGCCGCCGCCGCATGCACGCGCCGGCCGCCATTGACCGAACCGATGAAATTGACGGCGTTGAAGACGCCGGAAGCGATCAGCCGCTCCGCATCCGGATGATCGAGATGCAGGCACTGGAAGACCCCTTCCGGCCCGCCGGCCGCGCGAAAAGCCTCCTCGGCCAGCTCCGCGATCAGCGGCGTCTGCGGCGAATGCTTGAAGATCACCACATTGCCCGCGGCAAGAGGCGACGTGACCAGATAGCCGAGCATGGCGGTCGGGTAGTTCCAGGCGCAGATCGAAAGATGTAGGCCGCCGGCCACCGGCTTGGCATAGCGGCGGATGTTCTCATCCGACGGATAGGGCGTGTCGGCCAGCGTCTCGGGCGCGGCACCGGCAAGCAATTCGCCGATCAGCGCCAGGCGCGGCGTCTCGTCGGCTTGCCACAAGGGCCTGCCGATCTGCCACGCCACCGCCTCGGCCAGCGGAGCGGCGCGCGCCTTCATCTCCTCGCCGAAGCGCAGAAGGATCGCCAGGCGCTCGGCCAGCGGCGTGCGCCGCCAGCCCGGCAGCGCCGCGCGAGCGCGGGCGACGGTCGCCTCGATCGCGGCCCCGTCCGCATAGTTGCGCTGGGCATAGATCGAGCCGTCGACAGGAGAGGTCACCGAGAAGGTCCGCGCGCCGGAATGCAGGGTCATGGTCTTGGAATCCACCCAAAAGGAAGCTGTCAGCCACGGCACGATATCGCGATTTTCTATTTTGGCAAATTTTTTCGAATATGGCTTGATGGATTTTTTGTCGGCCCCTATTGTCCCGCCATCGCACCTTGGCGCAGAGATAGCGCCGCGCCTTGCAGCAAAAACCGAGGGGAAATGAATGGTCGTCTATGATTTCACGGGCCGGCATGCGGTCGTCACCGGAGCTGGCGGCGGGATGGGCGAAGCGATCGCGCTGGCGCTGCTCGATGCCGGCGCCTCCGTCACCGCCATCGACATCAAGCCGCGTCCGGCCTCCCTCGCCTCGTATGACGAGCGGCTCACCTTCGCCCAGGGCGATTTGACCGACGCGGCCTTCGTGGAACGGACCATCGGTGCGGCGGGCCGCGAGCGTGGCGGCATCGACTATCTCGCCAATGTCGCCGGCGTATTGTTGTTCGGTCGCGACAAATCGGCGCTCGAAATGGACCTCGATGTCTGGGATCAGGTCTTCAACATCAACTTGAAATCCTTCGTGCACACCGCACGCGCGGTCGTTCCGCAGATGCGCGCCGGCGGCCGCGGCGGCGCCATGGTGCATTTCTCGACCATTCAGTGGTATCGCGGCGACCCGAAGCCTCAGGATGCCTATCAGGCCTCGAAGGCAGGCGTCTGCGCGCTGTCGAAGTCGCTTGCCATGCAGCTTGCCGGCGACGGCATCCGCTCCAACGCGATCTGCCCCGGCATGGCGCTGACGCCGCTGCAGGCGCGCTGGGACACCGAAGAAAAGCGCGCCGCCGTGGCGAATTATACGCCGCTCGGCCGCATCGGCACGCCGCAGGACATGGCAAACGCCGCGCTCTTCCTGCTCTCGGACGCCGCGAGCTACATCACCGGGATCGAGCTTGCCGTCGACGGCGGCCTGCTGATGCGGATGTAAGCCCGGCGACAGCCGGATGACGGCATCAGGCCGTGACAGCCGTCCCCTGGATCGCCCGGCCCCAGTCGAGCAGCGGCTTGGCGCCAAGCGTGAAGCCGACGAGATCGTCGACCAGCGCCGGCGAATGGATCGTCGCCGGATCGATGTCGTGCCGGACCACGAAATGCCGGTTGCGCACCGCCTGGGCGAGATCCTCGTCACCGACATCCTCGAAACCGCGCGGCGCGCGCTTCAGGCGGTCTTCCGCATCGAGCGCGAGGCCGGCCTTTTTGAGCGATGCGACCATGCCGCGGAACGCGGCCGGCTTGGTCACGATCGCCTTGCGCATCGCCTGCAGCAGTTCCGGCGCCGGCTGCCACCAAGCCACACCGGCAAAGCAGCGCTCCAGACCGATATGCACATAGAAGACGCCCTGCTCCATCTTGGTGCCGTCGGGCGACAGGATCGCCGAGAGATGCCGGTTGTAGGGCCGCTTGTCCTTGGAAAAGCGCACGTCGCGATTGATGCGGAACAGCGATTTCTTGCGGTCGCCGCGCAAGCCGAGCTTGGCCGCCTCGAAACGCTCTGTGAGCGTCTCGACCAGATCGCAGAACGGCCCATGCAGCTCGCTGTCGTAAAGGTCGCGGTTTTCCTGGAACCACTCACGGCTCTGGTGGAAGTCGAGCGCCTTCAGGAACGGAATGGCCTTCGGCCCAAAACCCTTGAACGCTCCAGTCATTAGCCGCCCCTGCCGATCCGCTGCAGCCATGTGTCCTCGTCGATCACCTCGATGCCGAGATCGCTCGCAACTTTCAGCTTCGAGCCGGCGCCGGGACCCGCCACCACCAGGTCTGTCTTGGCCGAAACCGAGCCCGCGACCTTGGCGCCGAGCCGCTCCGCCATCGCCTTGGCTTCCGAACGCGTCATCTTTTCCAGCGAGCCGGTGAACACCACCGTCTTGCCCGAGACTTCGCTGCCGGCCGAGATTTCCATGACGTAGGGTTTCGGATGAACCTGCGTCAGCAAGGCGTCCAGCACATCGTCATTGCGCTCATTGCCGAAGAAGTCGCGCAACGCGTTGATCACCGTGTCACCGATGCCGTTGATCGACGGGAAGACGCTGTGCGGATCCTCGGCCTTCGCCGTCTCCTTGCCGATACGGATCAGCTCCTCGATGGTCGAGAATTGGCGGGCAAGCACGGCAGCCGTCGTCTCGCCGATATGACGGATGCCGAGCGCGAAAATGAAACGGTCGAGCTCCGGCTCGCGGCGCGCATCGATGGCCGCAAACAGCTTGTCGAGACCTTCATAATTACGCTCCTCGACGCTGCGAACATTCTTGCGCGCCTTGCCCGAGGCTTCCTCGCGCAGCCTCGCCTGCTCCTCCCGTCGCTCGGCCAGCGCCCTGGTGACGGCGGGCCTTCGGTCCTTCAGCGTGAAGATATCGGCGGCGGTCTTCACCAGCCCCGAATTGAAGAACAGGTCGATGTTTTCGGCACCGAGGCCTTCGATGTCGAGCGCGCCGCGCGACACGAAGTGACGCAGCCTTTCGACCGCCTGTGCGGCGCAGATCATCTCGCCGGTGCAGCGCCGCCGCGAATCCTCCTTGCCCGTCTTCTCGTTGATCTCGCGCGTCGCCGGCGAGCCGCAGACCGGGCAGGTATGCGGGAATTCATAGGGCACCGCGCCAGCGGGCCGCTTATCGATGACGACGCTGACGATCTGCGGGATGACATCCCCTGCCCGCTGAATGACCACCGTGTCGCCGATACGCACGTCGATGCCGTCGCGGATCGGCTGGCCGTTGCTGTCGAAGCCCTTGATATAGTCTTCGTTGTGCAGCGTGACATTCTCGACCACCACGCCGCCAACCGTGACCGGCGCAAGCCGCGCCACCGGCGCCAGCGTGCCGGTACGGCCGACCTGGATGTCGATCCTCTCGACGGTCGTCATCGCCTGCTCGGCCGGAAATTTGTGGGCGACCGCCCAGCGCGGCTCGCCGGTGACGAAACCCCAGCGGCGCTGCAGCTCGAGCTGGTCGACCTTGTAGACGACGCCGTCTATGTCGTAGCCGAGCGAGGAGCGCTGCTCCTCGATGCGGTGGTAATGCGCGATCAGGTCGTCGATGGACTTCGCCCGCACCATCAGCGGGCTGACCTTGAAGCCCCATTCCTTGAACTTCTGTACGGAATCGAACTGCGTCGGAGCCGGATCGGCGGTGGTGTAGCCCCAGGCATAGGCGAAGAATTTCAGATTGCGGCTGGCGGTGACCGATGGATCCTTCTGGCGCAGCGACCCTGCAGCCGTGTTGCGCGGATTGACGTAATCCTGGCCGCCGACCGCCGCTGAACGCTGCTTCAAAGCCTCGAATTCGGCATAGGTCATGTAGACCTCGCCGCGGATCTCGATGATTTCCGGCCAGCCCGAACCCTGCAACTTCTTCGGGATGTCGGCAATCGTCTTCAGATTGGCGGTGATGTCCTCGCCGACCGTGCCGTCGCCACGCGTCGCGCCCTGCACGAACACGCCGCTCTCGTAGCGCAACGAGGCCGACAGCCCGTCGATCTTCGGTTCGGCGGTGAAGGCGATGTCGAGGTCCTTGTCGCGGTCGAAGAAACGCCTTCCGCGCTCGATGAAATCGGCGACGTCCTGGTCGGTATAGGCCTTGGCGAGGCTCAGCATCGGCACCGCGTGCCGCACCTTGGTGAAGCCCTCCGCGGGCGGGGCGCCGACCCGCCGCGTCGGCGAATCCTCGCGCACGAGATCGGGGAAGCGCTCTTCGATTGCGAGGTTGCGCCGGCGCAGCGCATCATACTCGGCATCGGTGATAGTCGGCGCGTCCTCGGTGTGATAACGCCGGTCATGCTCGGCAATCTCCGCCGCCAGTTGCTTCAGCTCATCCGCGGCTTCGCCTTCGCTCAACGAATCGACGGGTTTTTCCGACATGCATCAGTCCTTGGATTGTGGCGCGCCACTATAAATCAGGATTTGACGGCAGGGAGTGGGCTTGCGCAAAAATCATTGCTGAACAGCACGATGCAGCCATCTGCTGACTCGGATTGGAACCGAAGAGGCCCAACCTTCTATGCGGCAGCCGTATTCTCGCGCAGCAACCGCTCCGCTGCCGCGCGCGCTTCGTCGGTGATGGTGGCGCCGGCCAGCATCCGCGCGATTTCTTCCTGGCGCGCGGCGCGGTCCATTTCGGCAATGCCGGTGGCGACGCGGTCCTTGCCGCCGGATTTGGAGATCAGGAAATGCGTGGCGGCGCGTGCCGCAACCTGCGGCGCATGCGTGACGGAAAGCACCTGTACCCGCTTTGACAACCGCGCCAGCCGCTGGCCGATGGCGTCGGCCACCGCGCCGCCGACGCCGGTGTCGATCTCATCGAACACCAGGGTCGGCGCCGAGCCGCGATCGGCCAGTGCCACCTTCAGCGCCAAAAGGAAGCGTGAGAGCTCGCCGCCGGAAGCGACCTTCATCATCGGTCCCGGCCGGGTGCCCGGATTGGTGCGCACCCAGAATTCGACCTGGTCGATGCCTTCTTCCATGCGGCTTTCGGCATCGCTTCCCATCTCGACGATGAACTCGGCCCGTTCGAGCTTGAGCGCCGGCAGTTCCGCCATCACAGCCTTGGTCAGCCCCGCCGCCGCCGCATGGCGCAGCGACGACAGCTGCGCCGCGGAAATATCGTAGGCCTCGCGCGCCGCGGCGGCCTGCTTGGCCAGCGCGTGCAGCCGCTCCTCGCCGGCATCGAGGTCGGCAAGATCGGCCACCATCGTGTCGCGCAGCTGCGCCAGATCGTCGACCGCGACACTGTGCTTGCGAGAGGCGGCGCGCAGCGCAAACAGACGCTCTTCCGCCTTCTCCAGACGCTGCGGATCATATTCGGTGGCGCGAAGCGCCGCTTCCACGCCGGACTGTGCGGCGTCGAGCGAGATCATCGCTTCGTCGAGCGATTTCACCGCGTCGTCGAGCAGGCCGGGGGCTTCGCTGGACTTGCGCTGCAGCCGCCGCAACAAGCTGGCGAGCTGCGGCAAGGGCGAGGACGGCCCCGATAGCACATCCTGCGCATCATGGATCTCGGCGGCGATCTTTTCGACGCGCATCATCGTCGCGCGCAACTCCGCAAGCTCCGTTTCCTCGCCCGGCTGCGGGTCGAGTCTTGCGAGCTCGGCCACGGAAGCGCGCAGATAATCGGCTTCGCGCGCCGCCGCCTCGACCTTGGCGCGATGCCGGGAAAGCTCCTGCTCGCAGTTTCGCCAGTACCGCCAGGCTTCGCCCGTGCCGCGCACGGCGCCCAGATGGCCGCCGAAACTGTCCAGCAATTCGCGATGCGCGCCGGGATCGACCAGTGCCCGCTCGTCATGCTGGCCATGGATCTCGACGAGGGCGCGGCCGACATCGCGCATCAGGGTGACGCTGGAGGGCTGGTCATTGACGAAGACGCGGGTTCGGCCATCGGCCGTCTGCACGCGGCGCAGGATGATGTCGCCATCATCCTCGATGTCGTTTCCGGCGAGCAACGCGCGTGCCGGATGGTTGCGCGGCACGTCGAACACGGCAATGACCTGGCCTTGCGCGGCGCCATGGCGGACGAGCGAGGCATCGCCCCGCGCCCCAAGCGCCAGCGACAACGCATCGAGCAGGATGGATTTGCCGGCGCCGGTTTCGCCGGTCAGTACCGAAAGCCCAGGCAGGAAGTCGATGTCCAGCTTCTCGATCAGGACGATATCGCGGATCGACAGTCTGGATAGCATCGCAAGCTTCAGGCGCCGGTGATCAGCTTCCCGGCCTTGGAAATCCACGATCCGGCATTTTCGCGGGGTTCAAGCCCGTTGCTCTGCAGGAGCTTGTAGGAATCCTTGTACCACGGGCTGTCCGGATAATTGTGACCAAGCACCGCCGCGGCCGTCTGCGCTTCCGAGGTCAGGCCCATCGCATAGTAGGACTCGGTCAGGCGCGCGAGCGCCTCCTCGACATGGCGGGTGTTGGAATAGTTCTCGACCACGGTGCGGAAACGCTTCACGGCGGCGATGTATTCGCGGCGCTCGAGATAGTAGCGGCCGACCTGCATCTCCTTGCCGGCGAGCTGGTCGCTGGCGAAGCGGATCTTGTCCTTGGCGTCGCCGACATATTCGGAGTTCGGCCAGCGCGTCACCAGATCCTGCATGGTCTGGATGGTCTGGCGCGCTTCCTTCTGGTCCTGGGTGACGTCCTTGATCTGCCGATAGTAGGAGAGGCCGATGATGTACTGTGCGTAAGCCGCGTCGTCTGTCGAGGGATAGAGGGTCAAGTAGCGCTTGGCCGAACCGATCGCCTCGTCGTAATTGCCGGCGCGATAATCGGCGAAAGCGCCCATCACCATCGATTTTCGTGCGAATTCGGAATAGGGATGCTGGCGGTCGACCGCGTCGAACTTCTTGCTCGCCTCATCGAGGCGGCCGGCATTCATGTTGGCCAGGCCCTGGTTGTAGAGAACGTCGGCCGGCTCGGTCTGGTCGACATAGGTCGCCAGGTTGACATCCTTCTCGGAGGACATGCAGGCCGACAGCACGAGCGCGGGAGCAACCACCGACAGCGCCAGCAAAACACCCCGACGCGGCGTTACCGATTGACCAACTCGCGAAAAAAACATGTTTGGATTCCGCCCCTTCGGCGTCGTTTCGGTCCCGGGCCGAAGCCATAAACCATTATCCCCTTGCCCGGCAACGCTATGTCCGGCCAATCGCACATTTTTGTGGCGGGCTGACGCTACGCCGGAGGTTGTGCAATTTCAGCGATTCGTGATGCAATCATGCAACACAAGCCGAGCTACAAAACCAGAAAACGGTTAAAAATCAGATCACCCAAGGTGCGTAGACCGGCCGACTGACGGCGATCATCTCGGCGACGCGGCCGCGCTCGCGGCGCCTCGTCTCGACTATCTCGAAGGCCGTGTGGTCGGAAAGCAGCCGACGCAACGCAGACGCGTTCATCCGGTGGCCGCCGCGATAGGAACGGAAACAGCCGATGAAGCGCGCGCCGGCCAGCGCCAGATCGCCCATCGCATCGAGCGTCTTGTGACGGGCGAATTCGTTGGGATAGCGCAGCCCGCCGACATTGATGACGCGGTTGTCGTCGCCGATGACAAGCGAGTTTTCGAGCGACGAGCCGAGCGCGTAGCCGGCGGCCCAAAGCCGTTCGACATCCTTCATGAAGCCGAAAGTGCGGGCCCGCGCGATGTCGCGGCGGAAGATGTCGGGATTGATGTCGGAGGCGAATTGCTGGCGGCCGATCGCCGGGCTCTCGAAATCGATCTCGACCTCGAACCGCGTGCCGTCATAGGGGCGGAACTCCGCCCAGGACGCGCCGGCTTCCACGCGCACCGGCTTGACGATGCGGATATAGCGGCGCTTCACCGCCAGCGTCTCGATGCCGGCCTGGTCGATGGCTTCGACGAAAGCCGTGGCGCTGCCGTCGAGTATCGGGACTTCCGGACCGTCGATCTCGATGATGAGATTGTCGATGCCGAGGCCGAACACCGTCGCCATCAGATGCTCGACGGTGCCGATATGATCGCCGGCCGGATCGCCAAGCATGGTGCAGAGATCGGTGGCGCCGACTTCCGCGACCAGGGCGCGGAGCTCCCGGGCTTCGCCGCCATTCGAAAGATGAAAGACGATGCCCGTATCGGCGTCGGCCGGCAAGAAATGAACAGTGACGGTTTTGCCGCTATGGACGCCGATGCCAGCCAGCATCGCGCGCGATTTCACTGTCGTCTGATAGTCGTGCAAGAGTAACCCCATAGCCCCAAATGCCTGCGCCCGCTTTATCGGCCTTGGGTATCTTGCAGCCAGGTGATGGCCTGGCGCTCGCATAGGATGCGGCAAAATAAGCAAGAGCGTGCGGCTCTGTGTGAATCGGCAGGCTGGGCTACTCCCCGAATCCCGGCAAACCGACTTTAGTCCGTGGCGAAGATAATGGCCCGCCCTGGAGACTCCAAATCACGGTTTCTTACCCCGTGTAACCACGGAAATGCGTCAGAAACAGCTCGTAAAGTCTTGTTTTAAATGTCTTTTGCAAAAGCAACAGGCAGACGATTTCCCGTCTGCCTGTTAACAACTGTTATATACCGTTAACGATTGGCGGTCCGCCGTATCGATCAGTTGGCCTGGCGGCGCAGGAAGGCCGGGATTTCCAGCTGGTCGTCTTCCTGGACTGTGCGGGCCTGCGGCGTCAGCCGGCCCTGGTCGTCGAGCTGGCCGCGGCGCGGCGCATAGAGCGCAGGATCCTGGCTGGCGAGACGGCGCATCTCGGGCGCGGCCTGGCGCAGCTTCGGCTCGCGCGGCTGCGCCGGCTGGAGCCGGGCGGGCTCTTCCTCGCGGCGGGTAAGGCCGTTGGTCAGCCGCTTGATCAGTCCCATCGGACCGCTGTTCTCATGGTCCGCCGGCCGGCTCTTGGCTTCGACTTCAGCCCTTACCACCGGCGGAAAGTCTTCCACGCGCGGCATACGCTGCGGCGCCGCGGCCACCGGCTGCGGCATCTCGCGCTGCTGCATGACCTGCTGCGGCACCACCGGCTGCGGCTGCGGCTGCGCAGGCGGGGCTTGGAAGATCTTGCTCTGCGGCCGGAAATCGTCCATCGGCACGGCGCGCGGCTGCGCCATGGCGGCGGCATTTGCCTCGGCAAGCTGGATCGCCTCCGCGACCGGATCGGCCGCGCGCGGCTCATAGGCCTGCGGCTGAACCGGAGCGGGGCGGATTTCGGCTACCGGAGCCGCCGCCGGGCGGGCGGCCGGCTTCTGCGGCGCGCGAATCGAGATCGGCGCAGCCGCGATTTCGGCCGCCGACTTGTCGATGCCGGTGGCGACGACCGACACGCGGATCACGCCTTCCAGCTCTTCGTCGAAGGTGGCGCCCAGGATGATGTTGGCGTCCTGGTCGACTTCCTCGCGGATGCGGGTCGCGGCCTCGTCCACCTCGAACAGGGTGAGATCGCGGCCGCCGGTGATCGAGATCAGCAGGCCCTTGGCGCCCTTCATCGAGGTCTCGTCGAGCAGCGGGTTGGCGATGGCGGCTTCAGCGGCGGCCATCGCGCGGCCCTCGCCCGAAGCCTCGCCCGTGCCCATCATCGCCTTGCCCATCTCGCGCATCACCGAGCGGACGTCGGCGAAGTCGAGATTGATCAGGCCTTCCTTGACCATCAGGTCGGTGATGCAGGCGACGCCCGAGTAGAGCACCTGGTCGGCCATTGCGAAGGCATCGGCGAAGGTGGTCTTGTCATTGGCCAGCCGGAACAGGTTCTGGTTGGGGATGACGATCAGCGTGTCGACGCATTTCTGCAGTTCCTCGATGCCCATGTCGGCCGTCTTCATGCGGCGCTGACCCTCGAAATGGAACGGCTTGGTGACAACACCGACGGTGAGGATACCCTTCTCGCGCGCCGCGCGGGCAACGACCGGAGCGGCGCCCGTGCCGGTGCCGCCGCCCATGCCGGCGGTGACGAAGCACATATGGGTGTTGGAGAGATGATCGATGATCTCGTCGATGCACTCTTCCGCCGCCGCGCGGCCGACTTCCGGCTGCGAGCCGGCGCCGAGGCCTTCGGTGACATGCGCGCCGAGCTGGATCAGCCGCTCGGCCTTGGACATCGTCAGCGCCTGCGCGTCGGTGTTGGCCACCACGAACTCGACGCCGCGCAGGCCGGCTGTGATCATGTTGTTCACGGCATTGCCGCCGCCGCCGCCGACACCGAACACGGTGATGCGTGGCTTGAGCTCCGTGATGTCCGGCTTCTGCAGATTGATGGTCATTGTCTCCGTCCTTTGCCTTTCCCGCCGCCTCGCCGCTGCGGCCGCCTATGGGGCTGTCCCCGTCAAATTAAAAACTGTCTCTCAACCACTGACTCATGCGATGCAGTTTTCCGCCCGTTCCGGTCATCCTGAAACCGGAAAGTCCTTTCGCCGAATGGCTCTCGAAGCTCGCCATCTGCGGATAGATCATCAGTCCGACCGGGGTCGAGAACGCCGGTCCCTTGGCCGCCTCCGGCAGGCCTGCGACGCCGAGCGGCCGGCCGATGCGCACATTGCGCCCGAGAATGCGGCGCGCCGCTTCCGGCAGGCCGGCGAGCTGGCTTGCGCCGCCGGTGAGCACCACCCGCTTGCCGACGGCATTGCCGTAGCCGGACTTGTTCAGCCGGTCGCGCAGAAGCTCCAGCGTCTCGTCGATACGGGCGCGGATGATGCGCGTCATCACCGAGCGCGGGATCTGCAGCGGCACATCGCCTTCCTCGCCGATCGGCTGGATCGAGACGAGGTCGCGGTCGTCGGCGCTGCCGGGCAGCGCCGAGCCATGCATCACCTTCAGCCGTTCCGCGGCATCGAGCGAGGTCGATAGGCCCTTTGCCATGTCGAGCGTCACATGGTTGCCGCCGATGGCGATCGCATCGCCATGGACGAACTTGCCCTCCGAGAAGACCGAGATGGTCGTCGTCCCGCCGCCCATGTCGATGCAGGCTGCGCCCATTTCGAGCTCGTCGTCGACCAGCGAGGCAAGCCCGCTGGCATAGGGCGTCGCCACCATGCGCTCGACCGACAGATGCGAGCGATTGATGCAAAGCTCCAGATTTCGCATCGGCGCCGCGTCGCCCGTCAGCACATGCATGTCGACGCCAAGCGCATCGCCCATCATGCCGCGCGGGTCGCGCATGCCGCGCTCGCCGTCGAGCGAGAAACCGACGGGCAACGAATGGATCACCTCGCGCTCGGCCCGGAGCGCCTGCTTGGCGCCGGCGGCGAGCACGCGCTTGATGTCGACTTCCTCGACCTGATGGCCGCCGAGATTGATCGTCGCCGAGAAGGCTTCGCTCTTCAGCCGGCCGGCCGTCATGTTGACGATGAGGGAATCGACGGTGAGCCCGGCCATGCGCTCGGCCGCATCGACGGCAAGCCGGATGGCATGCTCGGCGCGATCGAGATCGACCACCACGCCGGACTTCACGCCTTGCGATTTCTGGTGGCCGATGCCGATCACCTGGATGCGATGCGAACGTCCGCGCAGCAGCTTGCCGTCCTCGTTCGGCTTCAGCTTCGCCACGACGCAGCAAACCTTGCTGGAGCCGACATCGAGCACAGTGAGCGTGCCCGACCGGCGCGAAGAAGCGTCGCTGCCGCCGCCAAGCCAGCTCATATCTTTCTCTCCACCTTGCGCTTGGCCAGGGACTTCGGCTTGTCGCTGAGCGCTGCTTCGCGCTGTGTCGCCGCTTCCGGCGACAGCTCCACGACCAGCCGGTCGGAAAGCCGCATGTCGACGGCGGCGATGTCGCGGGTCAGCAATCCGTTGTCATGGTCGATCTTGACGAGCTCGGCGATCGCCTGGTCCTCGCCGTCTTCCGGCAGCTTGATCGTGATGCCGTTCTCAAGCCTCAGGTCCCAGCGCCGTTCGCCGACCCGAATGTAGCCTTTGACCCGCGCCGCAAGCTCGGGATAGCGCTCGATCTTGGCGAGGAAGGCCGGCGCCATGGCCGGCGCGCCGGTGCCGATGATCAGCGGCAGCAGCGCCTGCTTGCCGCCCGAGAACGGTGCGATCATCTCGCCCGATCGCTCGATGACCGAGACCGAGGTGCCCTGCTGCCAAAGCGCGAAGGGTTGGCGCTCCTCTATGCGCACTTCCAGCGTATGCGGGTAGATCTTGCGCACAGCGGCTCCCTCGACCCACGGCAGCGTCGCGATGCGCGCGCGCGCGGCCTCGGCGTCGAAGCCGATCAGCGAGGTCCAGCCGTCGAGGCCGAGCCGGTCGAGCACATCGATCTCGGAGGTCTGGCGGTTGCCGACCACCTTGATTTGGTCGACGGCAAAGCCGGTGCGCGCCGTCACGCCCTGCACGATGCTGTCGGCGTAGCCGCCGAGATAGGCGCCGTAGGCGCTGCTGGACGCGATCAGCGCAGCGGAAAGGATCGCCGCCGAAAAGCGCGGCGCCTCATACTCTCCGCTGCACAAACGCGCCAGCACGCGCATCGGCCGGCGAAGCTGACGCGGCAGCACGAAACGGTCGAATGACAGCGACATACCGAACAGCGCGAGACCAGCCGCGCCGACGCCATTACCCTGCCCCAACCTCAACGCAGACACGAAGCGTCCTCCACCATCCAACTCAACAAATCGCCGAACGAATGTCCCGCTTGCGCGGCGATTTCAGGCACCAGAGACGTCGGCGTCATGCCCGGCTGAGTGTTGACCTCGAGCCAGACAATCTCGCCGTTTTCGGAGTGGCGATCGTCGTAACGGAAGTCCGATCGGGAGACGCCCCGGCAACCAATGGCAAGATGAGCCTTGAGGGCCAGTGTCTGTATTTTTTGGTAAATATTCGGTGAAATTTTAGCAGGGATTTCGTGTTTTGATCCGCCGGGAACGTATTTTGAATCGTAATCGTAGAAGGAATGCCCGGTCGGGATGATCTCGCAGACGCCGAGCGCCACATCGCCCATCACCGCGCAGGTCAATTCGCGGCCATGAATGTAGCGCTCGACCATGACGATCTCGCCATATTGCCATTCCGTGGAGCCGATCACCTGCGGCGGATGCGACTGCCCCTCATGCACGATGACCACGCCGAAGCTCGACCCCTCATTGACCGGCTTGACCACATAAGGCGGCTTCATCGGATGCCTGTTCTGGACGGCGAAGCGGTTGACCACCTTCGACTCCGCGACCGGAATGCCGGACGCCTTGGCGATTTTCTTGGCCTGCTCCTTGTTCATGGCCAAGGCCGAAGCGAGCACACCCGAATGGGTGTAGGGAATTGCGAGATATTCGAGAATTCCCTGGATGGTGCCGTCCTCGCCGAACGGACCGTGCAGCGCGTTGAAAGCGACATCAGGCTTGAGCTCGGCAAGCACAGACCCGACATCGCGCGAAACATCGACCCGGGTGACCTGATAGCCTTCATTCTCGAGCGCATCCGCACACGCCTTCCCCGAGGACAGAGACACGGGCCGCTCCGAGGAGAATCCACCCAGGAGGACAGCCACATGCTTCTTCTTCATCCCGTCATCCCCTCTCACGCCGGGCCTGCAACCGATATTCCCGCACCGCATTTCCAAACATTGAGTCCGAGCCCTCCGGCAGGTTGCCCCCCAGACGGAAAACGCGGCTTAACGCGTCGAACGACTCAAATCAGGAAACGCTTTAGGGCCAGAGAATCAGAGAGTTGATTCGCTGGCAAGTACCTATGATTCCGAGAGATTCACTTTCCGCGAAAACAGCCGCAAAAAGTGAATTGTGAGTCTTTGAGGCAACGGTTCTACGGCTGTTTCAGATCACTGGAAGTTCAAGCATCACATGAACTTAAGCCTAAGCTAAAGAAGCTGCCCGAGAAACTCCTGCACCGCATGGCCGGGCCTGAAATTGCCGAGGCGCTTGATCTCCCAGTGCAGCCGGATGCCCGAATTCTCGAGCACCCGCGCCCGCACCGTCTCGCCCAGATATTCGAGGTCGTAGCCGGTGGCCGTGCCGGTGTTGATCATGAAGTTGCAATGCATCGGCGACATCTGCGCGCCGCCGATCATCAGCCCGCGGCAGCCGGCCTTGTCGATCTCCTTCCACGCCGAGGTGCCTTCCGGATTCTGGAAGGTCGAGCCGCCGGTCTTCTCCCTGATCGGCTGCACCGTCTCGCGATGGTTCTGCACGGCATCCATTGCCGCCTTGATCTCCGCCTTGTCTTCCGCAAACCCTTCGAAAATGGCCGAGGTGAAGATCAGTCCTGCAGGCGCGGACGAATGGCGATAGGCATAGCCCATATCGGCATTGCTCAGCGTATGGAGATTGCCCCTGCGATCCAGAGCCCTCACCTCGACGACCCGCTCACGCGTCTCGACGCCGTTGGCGCCGGCATTCATCCTGAGCGCGCCGCCGACAGCGCCAGGAATGCCGTGATAGAAATGGAAGCCGCCGATGCCGGCTTCATACGCCACCGCCGCGAGGCGCTTGTCCGGCGTCGCCGCGCCGGCTTTGATCGTGGTCGGCCCGGTGGTCTCGGCCTCGCCGAAACCCTTGGCCGAGAGCCTAACGACAAAACCCGGAATGCCGCCGTCGCGCACCAGAAGGTTCGAGCCGACACCGACCACCACGACCGGTATCTCTTCCGGCACCGCGCGCAGGAAGGCCGCGAGGTCCTCCTCGTCGGCCGGCTGGAACAGCGCCTCGGCGAGGCCGCCGGCCCGGAACCAGGTGATCTTGTCCATCTCGGCGTTCGGCGTGATACGGCCGCGTAGGCCGGCAAGCTTGTCGCCGAGTTTATCGATCAGGTCCTGGCCGCGCATCATGAGGGCGTCCCACCAAGTTCCTTGGGCAGCGCATAGGCCCATTGCGTGATGTTGCCGGCGCCGAGGAAGACGACGAAATCGCCGGGCTTGGCAAGCTCGCGAATGGCGGGCGCGATTGCTGCCTGACCATCGATATAGCGTGCGTCGCGGTGGCCGCCGGAGCGGATGCGCGACACCAACGCGTCGGAAGTCACGCCTTCGATGGGTTCCTCGCCGGCCGCGTAGACCGGCGCCACCATGACCGTGTCGGCGTCGTTGAAGCAGACCGAGAATTCCTCGAAGAGATCGTGAAGCCGGGTGAAGCGATGCGGCTGCGCGATGGCGATGACACGCCCCTTGGTCGCGCTGCGCGCGGCCTTCAGCACCGCCGCGATCTCGACCGGGTGGTGGCCGTAATCGTCGAACACCTCGACACCGTTCCACGAGCCCGTACGGGTGAAGCGCCGCTTGACGCCCGCGAAGGACGAAAGGCCCTTCTTGATCGCCTCGGCCGAGAGGCCAAGCTCATGCGCCACCGCGATCGCCGCCGTCGCGTTGGAGACGTTGTGCCGGCCGGGCATCGGCAGGCGCAGGTCATTTATCGACGTCGTGCCCCGCCCCTTGCGATCGCGGATGACGATATCGAATTCGGAAATCGCGCCTTGCATGCGATGATTGGTGAAGCGCACGTCGGCCTGCGCGTTCTCGCCATAGGTGATGACGCGCCGATCCTCGATGCGGCCGACCAGCGCCTGCACTTCCGGGTGGTCAGTGCACATCACGCCGAAACCGTAGAACGGCACGTTCTCGACGAACTGGCGGAACGCCTCGCGCACCTTGTCGAAGCTGCCATAGTGGTCGAGATGCTCGGGATCGATGTTGGTGACGACGGCGATGTCGGCCGGCAGTTTCAGGAAGGTGCCGTCGCTCTCGTCGGCTTCGACCACCATCCACTCGCCGTCGCCCATGCGGGCATTGGTGCCGTAGGCGTTGATGATGCCGCCATTGATGACGGTCGGGTCGAGCCCGCCGGCCTCGAGCAGCGTCGCCACCATCGAGGTGGTCGTCGTCTTGCCATGCGTGCCGCCGATGGCGACCGCCTGGCGGAAACGCATCAGTTCGGCCAGCATCTCGGCCCGGCGCACGATCGGCAAAAGCTTCTCGCGCGCGGCCTTGAGCTCAGGGTTGGACTTCTTGATCGCGGTCGAAACAACCACGACTTCGGCATCGCCGACATTTTCGGCCTTGTGACCGACGAAGCATTCGATGCCCTTGTCGCGCAACCGCTGCACATTGGCGCCGTCGGCCTGGTCGGACCCTTGCACCTTGTAGCCCAGATTGTGCAGCACCTCGGCGATGCCGCTCATGCCGATGCCGCCGATGCCGATGAAATGCACAAGGCCGATCGTCTGCGGCATCTTCATGGGCGCGTCCTCCTGTAGTCCGAAACCGTTTTGCCGGACGCAATAGCCTCTGTCAGATCGGCGAGCAACCGCGCCGCGTTCGGTTTCCCGGCCGAGCGGGCGGCGGCGGCCATGGTCGCCAGCCGGTTCGGGTCCTTGACCAGCCCGCCGACCAGCTCGGCGATGCGCGCCGCCGACAGCGTCGACTGCGGATGGAGCTCGGCTCCCCCAGCGGCGGCAAGGGCTGCCGCATTCGCCGCCTGATCGTGGTCGAGCGCGTGCGGATAAGGCACCAGCAGTGCCGGCCGGCCGATGACGGCGATTTCCGAAACCGTCGAGGCGCCGGAACGCGACATCACCAGATGCGCCGCCCCGATGCGCGCCGCCATGTCGGTGAAGAAGGGCGAGACCTGGATGTCGACCCCGAGATCGGCATAGGCGGCCTTCACCCGCGCCACATCCTCGGCGCGCGCCTGCTGGGTGATGACCAGCCGCTTGCGCAGGTCTTGCGGCAGCAGCGCGATCGCCGCGGGCACCGCATCGGAAAAGAACTGCGCGCCCTGACTGCCGCCGAACACCAGGAAGCGGAACGGTTCGCCCTCGTTCGACACCACGTAAGGCATTTTCGCCGCATCGAGGACCTGCGGCCTGACCGGATTACCGGTGGTCACCGTCTTTGCGCCGTCAGCGCTGGCGCCCTCCGGCAGGAAACCGCCGGCAATCGCATCCACGCGGCCGGCAAGCGCCTTGTTGGCGCGGCCCATGACGGCGTTCTGCTCATGGATCAGCGTCGGCACTTTTCGCCTTGTCGCGGCATAGAGCGGCGGCAGCGTCGGATAGCCGCCGAAGCCGACGACAGCCTCCGGCTTGATCCTGGCGATTACACGGCCGGCCTCCCGCACGCCCTGCCAGATCTTCCAGAAGGCCGAGAGCATGGCGACCGGGTTCTTCGAACCCAGCGTTGCCGAGGGGATGGTGTGAATGTCGGCTGCCGGGAAATGGCGGGAATAGCGCTCGGCGCGATTGTCGGTGGCAAGATGCACCTTCCAGCCGCGCTCGATCAGCTCATGCGCCAGCGCCTCGGCCGGAAACAGATGTCCGCCCGTTCCGCCGGCCGCAAGCAGGATGACACCCTTCGCCATCCTGCCTCATTCCGCCGGCATTGCGCGCTGCGAAAGGACGAAGCCCATCTGCTTGCGCTTTTCCGGACGCTTGCGCGTCAA
Organism: Mesorhizobium sp. CA5; assembly: GCF_020165105.1. Lineage (NCBI taxonomy): Bacteria > Pseudomonadati > Pseudomonadota > Alphaproteobacteria > Hyphomicrobiales > Phyllobacteriaceae > Mesorhizobium > Mesorhizobium sp. CA5. Next base: position 169,519 of record NZ_JAIUHJ010000007.1, read on the forward strand.
GGCGAGAACCATGCCCATCGAGACGGCGATGGCGATCTGCGAGGAGCCGCCATAGGAGATGAAGGGCAGCGTCATGCCCTTGGCCGGCATCAGCTGCAGGTTCACGCACATGTTGATGGCCGATTGCAGGCCGAAGACGGTGACGAGGCCGCCCACCCCATAGCGGGTGAAATCGTCCTGCTCCTTGAGCGCGATGCTCAGGCCGCGCAGCACGATGAAGGCGAAGATCGACATGATGAAGAAGCACATTATGAGGCCGAACTCCTCGCCGGCGACCGAGAAGACGAAGTCGGCGTGGCTGTCGGGGATGACCCGCTTCACCGTGCCCTCGCCCGGGCCGACGCCGAACCAGCCGCCATTGATCAGCGCCTCGCGGCCCATATCGACCTGGAAGGTGTCGCCTTCGCCGGTCATGAACTTGTCGATGCGCGCGGCGACGTGCGGAAACACCGTATAGGCCGCGAACACGCCGCCGACCCCGGCAGCCCCCAGCGCGACGATCCAGAACCAGGGCAGGCCGGCCATGAAGAACATCACGCCCCAGGTGCCCAGCACCAGCATGGTCTGGCCGAGATCGGGCTGAGCCACCAGAAGCGAGATGACCAGCGCCAGCAAAAGCATGGCGAACAAATTGCCGGGAATGTCTGGCTGGCGCCTGTGCTCCGCAAACAGCCAGGCGCAGATGATGACGAAGGCCGGTTTCAGGAACTCGGACGGCTGGATGGAAAGACCGGCGAGCGATACCCAGCGACGCGCCCCCTTCACCTCGACGCCGATGTAGAGCACCGCCACCATCAGCACCAGCATGATGCAGATCATCACCAGCGACATGCGCCTTATCTGCCGCGCCTCCAGGAAAGAGACTGCCAGCATCACGATAAGCGCCGGGATGGTGAAGATGATCTGGCGTGTGGCGAAGTGGAAGCTGTCGAGGCCGATGCGCTCGGCCACCGCCGGACTTGCGGCGAAAGACAGCACGATGCCCAGTCCCATCAGCGACAGGAATGCCGCCAGGAACCAGCGATCGATCGTCCACCACCAGGTGGCGACAGGACTTTTGTCGAGACGGCTTTGCATCAACGTGGCCCTCCGATGGATTTCACCCCATCAATAGCAGTCGCAGCTTGCCTGAAGGCTTCGCCGCGAACTTCGAAATTCTTGAACTGGTCGAAACTGGCGCAAGCCGGCGAAAGCAGCACCACGGCCTCGCCGCCGGTGTCCTTTGCCGCGTCGTTGGCGGCATGCTCGACCGCCGCCGCCAGCGTTCCGGATATCTCGTAAGGTACCGCCTCGCCGAGCGTCGCCGAGAAGGCGGGCGCCGCCTCGCCGATCAGATAGGCCTTGGCGATGCGCGGGAAGAAGCCGCGCAGCGGCTCGATGCCGCCTTCCTTGGGCAGGCCGCCGGCGATCCAGTAGACGCGGTTGAAGCTCGACAGCGCGGGTGCGGCCGCATCGGCATTGGTCGCCTTGGAATCGTTGACGAACAGCACATGGTCCTTGCGGCCGACCTGCTCCATGCGATGCGCCAGTCCGGGGAAGCTTTCGAGCCCGGCCTGGATCTCGCCGAGATCGAGCCCGATCCTCAGGCACGCGGCGACGGCGGCCAGCGCGTTCTGCGCGTTGTGCTGGCCGCGCAGCGACCCGATGCCTTCGAGGAAGGCGACGCGGCTGTAGCGGCCGTGCACGGCTTCCATCAGATTGGTGCCGTCGGCGAAATAGCCGTCGGTCAAAGGCAGGCGCTTGGAAATGCGGATGACCTGCCGGCCGGCGCGCTCCAGCCGGTCGGCGATCTGGGCGCACCAGGAATCGTCGACGCCGACGATCGCGGTGTCGCTGCCGGCGACCAGCCTTTCCTTGATCGAGGCGTAGTGCGCCATCGTGCCGTGCCGGTCGAGATGATCTGGCGTAAGGTTGAGCAGGATGCCGGCGGTCGGATTGATGGAGGGCGCGAGATCGATCTGGTAGGACGAGCACTCTACGACATAGTGCCGCGTCGGCTCGGGCGGATCGAGCGTCATGACGGCACGGCCGATATTGCCGCCCATCTGCGTGTCGCGGCCTGCCGACTTCAGGATATGCGCCGTCAGCGCCGTCGTCGTCGACTTGCCGTTGGTGCCGGTAATCGCGATGAAGGGTGCTGCCGGCGCGTGGCTGTTGCGTTCGCGGCAGAACAGCTCGATATCGCCGATCACCTCGACGCCGGCGCCGCGCGCCAGCTCCACCGTCCAATGCGGCTTCGGATGCGTCAGCGGCACCCCCGGCGACAGCACGAAGGCGGCGAAACGCGGCCAGTCGGCGGCGCGCAGATCTCCGGTCGTAATCCCCGCGGCCGCTGCCTTGGCGACGCTGTCCGGATTATCGTCCCAGGCCAGCACCTCGGCGCCGCCTGCGATCAGCGCATGCGCGGTGGCGATCCCCGAGCCGCCAAGCCCGAAGAGCGAAATGCGTTTGCCTGAAAAGGAAGCGGCGGGGATCAAGCAGCGAGTCCTATCTGAGCTTGAGGGTGGACAGGCCGACCAGCGCCAGGATGACGGCAATGATCCAGAAGCGTATCACCACCTGGCTTTCGGTCCAGCCGAGCTTTTCGAAATGGTGATGGATCGGCGCCATCAGGAAGACGCGCTTGCCGGTCATCTTGAAATAGCCGACCTGGATGATGACCGACAGGATCTCGACCACGAACAGGCCGCCGACGATGACCAGCACGATCTCGTGCTTGGTGGCGACCGCGATGGTGCCGATCAGCCCGCCCATCGCCAGCGAGCCGGTGTCGCCCATGAAGATCGCGGCCGGCGGCGCGTTGAACCAAAGGAAGCCGAGGCCCGCGCCGATCACCGCGCCGAGCACGACGGCGAGCTCGCCGGTGCCGGGAACGAAATGGATCTGCAGATATTCGGCGAACACCGCGTTGCCCGAAAGATAGGCGATGACGCCGAAGGACGCCGCCGCGATCATGATCGGCACGATCGCCAGGCCGTCGAGGCCGTCGGTCAGGTTCACCGCATTGCCGGCGCCGACGATCACGAAGCAGGAGAACGGCACGAAGAACCAGCCGAGATTGATCAGGAATTCCTTGGCGAAAGGGAACGTCAGCGACGACGAGAACGGCGCCTGGCCATTGTGCATGATCACCCAGGCGGCGATGGCGGCGATGACGAACTCGATCGCCAGGCGAGCCTTGCCGGAGAAGCCCAGATGCGACTGCTTGGTGACCTTGAGATAGTCGTCGTAGAAGCCGATCGAGCCGAAGCCGACGGTGACCAGCAACACGACCCAGACATAGATGCTGGACAGGTTTGCCCATAAGAGCGACGAACCGATGATGCCGGACAGGATCATCAGCCCGCCCATGGTCGGCGTTCCGGCCTTCTTGAAATGCGTCTGCGGGCCGTCGGCGCGGATCGGCTGGCCCTTGCCTTGCCGCAGACGCAGCGAATTGATGATCGTCGGCCCAAAGATGAAGACGATCAGCGCCGACGTGATCAGCGCGCCGCCTGTACGAAAAGTGATGTAGCGGAAGACGTTGAAGAACGAGATCTTGTCCGCGAAATCGACGAGCAGTGTGAACATGGTCCTTCCGTCCCCCGGAGCCCGACCTAGGCCGGCTTAATGTTTGTGGCTTCCGCCGGAAATTTGCCGAGCAATGCCTCGACCAGCTTTGAAAACCCGATGCCCTTCGACGACTTGACCATCACCACGTCGCCGGGCCTGAGCGCGGCGATCACGATCGGCTTCAGTTCTTCCGCTCCCGATCGATACTCGGTTGCAATGTCTGACGGCAGGGCCTCGGCCAGCGCCTGCATTTCCGGCCCGCCGAGAAAGACGTTGCGCGTGCCCGTGCCGACGATCAGCTTGGCAAGCGCTGCGTGGAGATCTGCCGAATGGCTGCCGAGCTCCAGCATGTCGCCGAGCACGGCGATGCGCCGGCCCTCGCCCGCGACCGGCGTGGCGTTGAGCAGCGCCATTGCCGCCGCCATCGACGCCGGATTGGCGTTGTAGCTCTCGTCGATCAGCGTGATCGGCCCGTTGGGATGATGCAGAATATGGCGCCGGCCCCGCCCGCGCTCGGCCGAAAGATCTGCCAGTGCTGCCGCGACCTTGTCGAGGTCGGCGCCGACCAGCTGCGCGGCGCCCAGCACCGCCAGCACGTTCTGCACGATATGGCGGCCGGGCGCCCCGACACGAGCCGTCAGGTCTTTCTTGCCGATCTTGACGGCGATGTCGGAATGGTCGGCATGAAGCTCGCAGCCGACAAGGCGGAACGCCGAGCGGACATTTTCGCCGAAGCCGAAGACATGCTCGACGCCCGCCTCTTTCGCCATTTTGCCGAGCAGCTTCCAGCGTGGATCGTCGCGGTTGAGCAGCGCGGCGCCACCCGGCTCGATTCCCTCGAAAATCTCGGCCTTGGCCATGGCGATCTCGTCGAGATTCTTGAAGAAGCCAAGATGAGCGGCGGCGATTATGGTCACGATGGCGACATGCGGCCTGACCATCTTGACCAGCGGCCGGATCTCGCCCGGATGATTCATGCCGATCTCGAAGACGGCATAGTCGCAGTCCTGCGGCATGCGCGCCAGCGTCAGCGGCACGCCCCAATGGTTGTTGAACGACTGCGCAGAAGCGTGCACCTTGCCGACCGCCGACAGCACATGCCGCAGCGCTTCCTTGGTGGTCGTCTTGCCGGCCGATCCCGTGACCGCGATGATCCTGGCCTTCGAGCGAGCCCGCGCCGCCACGCCGAGCTTCTCAAGCGCTGCAAGCACGTCCTGCACGACGATCATCGGCGCCGTCAGCCGGCCAAGCGAAGGCAGCTTGCCCTCGGCGACGACCAGCACCGCCGCTCCGGCTTTGACCGCCGCTGTCGCGAAATCATGGCCGTCCATCGTTTCGCCCTTGATGGCGAAGAAGGCATTTCCCGGCTCCAGGCTGCGGCTGTCGATCGAAATGCCGGTGATGCCGTCCGGCAGCAAGCCGATCGGCCTGCCGCCCATGGCTTCGACCAGCGCTTCCGACGTCCACAGCAGGTTCATGCGGCGCGCTCCTTGAGCGCCTCACGCACTTCCTCATGGTCGGAGAAGTGAAAGGTTTCGGTGCCGACGGTCTGGCCTTCCTCATGTCCCTTGCCGGCGACGATGAGCGTGTCGCCGGCGCGAAGCATCGCCACCGCCTCGTGGATCGCCTTGCGGCGGTCGCCGATCTCGATGGCGCCGGGCGCGGCAGCAAGGATCGCGGCGCGGATGGTCTCGGGCACTTCCGTACGCGGGTTGTCGTCGGTGACGATGACGACATCGGCGAGCCGGGTCGCGATCTCGCCCATGATCGGCCTTTTTCCCCGGTCGCGGTCGCCGCCGCAGCCGAACACCACGACGACGCGCCCCGTGGTGAAAGGCCGGACCGAGGTCAGCACATTCTCCAGCGCATCGGGCTTGTGGGCGTAGTCGACATAAACGGGAGCGCCGGCCGCGGTGGCACCGACGAGGTCGAGCCGGCCCGGCGCACCCTTCAATTTCTCCAATGCCGCCAAGGCCTTGCCCGCGGGTGTTCCAGTCGCGATGGCAAGCCCGGCCGAGACCAGCGCGTTGGCGATCTGGAAATCGCCGGCCAAAGGCAGGTCGACCTCGTGCAGCACGCCGTCGGCCACGATTTCGGCGCGCTGGCGATGCCGCTCATGCTCGACCCGCTTCAGCGTCAGGAAATCGCCATGGCGGCCGACGGTCAGCACTTCCAGCCCCGCCGCTTTCGCGGCTTCGATGGTCGGCTCCGACCACGGATCGTCGGCAAAGACGATGGCGGGCGCGCCCTTCGGCAGCAGCGTGTCGAACAGGCGCAGCTTGGCGCGGTGATAATCCTCCACTGTCGGATGGTAATCCATGTGGTCGCGGCCGAGATTGGTGAAAGCGCCGGCCGCCAGCTTCACCCCGTCGAGACGGCGCTGGTCGAGACCGTGGCTCGAGGCTTCCATCGAGGCGTGGGTGACGCCCGCATCCGCCAGCTCCTTGAGCAATCGGTGCAGCGCCACCGGATCGGGCGTCGTCAGCGAGCCATATTCGTTGCGGCCGGGCGCCACCACGCCGGTCGTGCCGATCGAGGCGGCGGCAAAACCCGCCTGCTCCCAGATCTGGCGGGTGAAGGCGGCGACGGATGTCTTGCCGGCGGTGCCGGTGACGGCGACCATGGTCTGCGGCTGGCGTCCGAAGAAGCGCGCGGCGCTGAGCGCCAGCGCCAGGCGCGGATCATCGACGGGAAGGACCGGGATCGACAGGCTGGAGACGCTCACGCCCTTGCCGGTGACGATCGCAGCCGCGCCGCGGGCCGCGGCATCGGCGGCATAGGTCGAGCCGTCCGCCTTGCTGCCGGCAAGCGCGAAGAAGACGACGCCGGTCTTGACCGAGCGGGAATCGGAGGAAAGTCCGGTCACCTCCAGGTCGGGGGAAGCTGTTCCCTCAACAGGTAGGATGCCGGCTAGATCTTTTAGATGCATTGAGTCCCGTTCACCGCAACAAAATAGCGCGCAGTTGCCGGCGCGCCCCAAGAATCACTGATAGGAAACCAGCGTTGCACCATTTTCATGGCTGAAATCTGGCTTCACGCCAAGCATGGCCGCAGAACGCCTGATGATATTGCCAGCCATAACTCCCGCATTGTTGGCGGCGACGTCGGTCATCCCGGGCTTTTCCGGATGAGGAGCGTCGGCGATCGTGAACACCAGAAATTGCGGATCGTCCATCGGGAAGGCGGCGACGAAGGTGTTGAAGTTCAACTCCTTGGAGTAGCGGCCGTTGATGACCTTCTCGGCCGTTCCTGTCTTTCCACCGACCCGGTAGCCGGGGGCCCTGGCGTTTCTGGCCGAGCCCTTCTCGGCGTTGAGCGTATAGAGGTAGCGCATGCCTTCGACCGTCTTGTCGCTGACCACTCTCTTGGCCACCGCCATGGCCTCCTCCTCGCTGCGGACCAGGAATGTCGGCTCGATCAGATAGCCCTGCATCAGCGCCGCGCAGCCGACGGCGGCCTGCAGAGGCGTCGTCGACACGCCGTGGCCGAAGGCGATGGTGAACGAGTTGACCTGTTTCCAGACCTTGGGTTCGGTCGGGCGGGCGACTTCCGGCAGTTCGGTCTGCATCCGGTCCAGAATCCCAAGGCGGTGCAGGAATTCGCGATGCCCCTCGATGCCGACCAGCTCGGCCTCCCTGGCCGACCCGATGTTGGACGAAAAGAGAAACACTTCCGGCAGCGACAGCACGCGGTTCTTGCCGTGGAAATCGTGGATGGCCTGATGGCCGACCCGGATCGGATGCGAAGCGTCGAAGCGGCTCGTCATCGTCGCCTTGCCGGAATCGAGCGCCATGGCCGAGGTGAAGCTCTTGAAGGTCGAGCCCATCTCGTAGAGACCCGCCGACATACGGTTCAGCCGGTCTTTTTCCTGGGCGTTATAAGGATTGTTCGGATCGAAATCCGGCACCGAGGCCATGGCCATCACTTCGCCGGTCTTGATGTTCAGCACGACGGCGCCGGCGCCGATGGCGCGATATCGCTCTAAGCCTGCGGCGATCTCGTCGCGCACCACATGCTGGACGCGCAGATCGATCGAAAGCCTGACCGGCTTGAGATCCTTGGCCACGGCGAGCCCCGACGCCTGCAGGTCGCTCAGCCCCTGCTCGTCGATATACTTCTCCATGCCTGAGATGCCCTGGTTGTCGATGTTGGTGAGGCCGACGATATAGGACGAGGTCTCGCCGCTCGGATAGAAGCGGCGCTTTTCGGTGCGGAAGCCGAGGCCGGGAACGCCCAGCGCCAGGATGTCGGCCTGCTGCTTCGGCGTCAGCTGGCGCTGCAACCAGACGAAGCCGGCGCCGCTCTTGAGCTTGCGATAGGTCTGCTCGTAGTCGATCTCCGGCAGCACGGTCGACAATCTCTCGATCGCTTCGTCGGCGTCGACGATGCGGCGCGGCTCGGCAAACAGCGACGCGGTCTTGATGTCGGTCGCCAGCACCTCGCCATTGCGATCGACGATATCCGGACGCGATGCAGTGACGCGGTTCTCCGGGCCGCCCGAAAGATCGGGATTCTGCAGCCCGAGATAGACGAGCCGGCCGGCAATGGTTGAATAGATGGTGAAGAACACCGCCATGGTCATGACGATGCGCGTCTTGGCCTTGCCGCCGGTCGCCTTGCGGGCGGCGTCGACGACGATCGAGCCGTCCTCAACCTGCTTCTTCCGGCGCGTCAGCAGGCCGCCGATCCTTGGAAGGCCGATCATTGAACGGTGCTCCCGGTGACCACCGGATCCTTGCCGTCCGAGGGCTCCTTGCCCGAATTGTCGGCCATGCCGCCAAGCTGCTGCGAGGAGAGGTCTTCGATGGTCACGGGTTTCACCGGAATGTCGTCGAGCCCGCCGATCTGGTGCGCGTTGACCGGTTCGAGCCCGAGCTGGCTCTTATAGACGTCGGCAAGCTTCTGCAGTCGCGACGGCTGAGTGAGCAGGCTCCAGTCCGCCTTGAGGAGATCGATGGTCTCTTCCTCGTAGTGGATCTGCGCCTGGATCTTCTGCACGGCCGCCTGTTGCTCTTCGGCTTCGCGCTTCGTTTTGTAGGTCAGCGCCGCGGCCGAGACCATGACGGCGATCAGGACTATGTCGCTGGTACGAAACACGTGCTCACCTCTCCCCCGGCCGCTCGACGGCGGGAAGCTTTGGAAGGCCGAAAATCGAAAAATCGCCGGCGCGCGCCGGCGCCTCGGTGCGGATCGCGGCGCGCAGCCTGGCCGAGCGCGCCCGCGGGTTGGCGTCCAGCTCGGCCTCTCCCGCCGTCACGCCGCCGCCGGCCTTGCGGAAGGTCGCAATGCGCACGGGCGCGTCAGGCATGTGCCGCGAGCCGCTGGCCGCCTCGGAGCGGTCGGCGATGAAGCGCTTGACGATGCGGTCTTCCAGCGAATGGAACGTCACTACGGCTAGCCGTCCGCCGGGCTTCAGCGCCCGCTCGGCAGCCAGCAGCGCCCTTGCGAGCTCGCCAAGCTCGTCATTGACGAATATGCGCAGCGCCTGGAAGACACGCGTGGCCGGATGGATCTTGTCCTTCGGCCCGCGTCCGATATGGGTTTCGATGGCGTCGGCGAGATCGAGCGTGCGTTCGAAGGGCTTCTTCTCGCGACGGCTCTCGATCATGCGCGCGATGCGGCCGGCATGGCGCTCCTCGCCGAGAAAGCCGAAGATGCGGGCAAGGTCGCCCGCCTTGAAGGTGTTGACGACGTCGGCGGCAGAGAGACCCGCCTGCGCCATGCGCATGTCGAGTGGCCCGTCGGCGCGAAAGGAAAAGCCCCGCTCCGCCTGGTCGAGTTGCATCGAGGAAACGCCGATATCGAGCACCACGCCGTCGGCGCCCTCGACATGCTCGTCCAGCGTTGAGAACGGCGCCTGGACAAGCCTCAGCCTGCCGCCGGACTGTCGTTCGAGCGCCCTGCCCGCCGCGATCGCGTCCGGGTCGCGGTCGATGGCGACGACGGAGGCGCCGCGCTCGAGGATGGCGCTGGTGTAGCCGCCGGCGCCGAATGTCCCGTCGACGATCGTCTCGCCGGCCTTCGGCGCAAGCGCGTCGATCACCTCGGCAAGGAGGACCGGAATGTGACGGGCCGGTCCGCCAACGGCGTGAGGGTCATCGCCGTGGCCAGCCATCATTCCGATCGCTCCCCGGGCTTCGTCCCCTGCCGAAGCTGCAAAAGCCTGGCCCGCGCCTGCGCCCCATAGGCGGCAAGCCGTCCGGGCTCCCAGACTTGAAAGAAATTGCCGCGGCCGACAAAGGCCACCTCGTTCGAGATGCCCGTATGCTCGCGGATGAAATCGGTCATGGTGATGCGGCCGTCCTGGTCGAGCTTCAGAAATGTCCCGTCGCCATGGCAAAAGAACGACATGTCGTCCGCCGTCTGCAGAAAGGGATCCTCCAGCGCGATCCGCTGCTCGTAGCGGTCGAGCAGGTCGAGCCCGCCGACATCCATGGCCGGCAGATCCAGGCAGCGTAGCGCGTAGAGTTCCGAATAGCCGCGTTTTTGCACCACGGCGCGAAAATGCGCCGGAACGGACACCCGCCCCTTCGCATCGATCTTGCTCACCGTGTTTGACAGAAACCGGTCCAATAAACGCTACAGCCGCTGTTGCCGCTGCACCCCTCATGTTGTTCTCCGCGCCCCTGCCGCATTTGCGGCAAATCGCTTCATTCACCGGGGCGAAAACCGACAAACGCGCAGCCGCCGCGGCTGCCCGATTGGCGTACGCTTCACCCTGACGCGGAACGAAAGCTTGATCTGAATGGGATATCATGGGGCACTATGGGCGTCAACGGGAGCAGGCATCACAAACAAACGCGCCACAACCAGAAAGCGCAGGCTGAAGACACGTCTCGTCTTTATCGTCCATTAAGCCTAACGAAGCGTTTAGAGCCCTCTGGCCCAAAAAGACCCAGCTTGCCGCGCACAGCCGGCGCGCATAGCGTCGGTTGAAGTTTTCTGCCCAAAGGATCGAGCCGATGTCCGACACTGCGAAGTCACGCGCCGCGACACTTGCCCATTTGCGCAGCGCCGATTTCGCCAAGGGTGATCCCATTGCCTTGCCGCTGACCATGGCCTCGATCTTCCACGCACCGGGCGACGCGACGGGTTTCGATCAATATGGCCGCTTCAGCAACCCGACCTGGCATGCGGTCGAGCAAGCGCTCGGCCACCTGGAAGAGGCGCAATGCATTATTTTTCCGTCGGGAATGGCCGCGATTTCCGCGGCTTTGTTCGCGCTCGTCAAATCGGGCGACCACATCCTCTTGCCGTCGGACGGCTATCACACGACACGGGCCTTGGCTGAGCGTTTTCTGAAACCGCTCGGCGTCGCTTATGACGTGAGGCCGACGGAAAGCATGCTCGATGGCGGCTTCGCCGGCTACCGGGCGGTTTTCGTTGAAAGTCCGTCGAACCCGCGACTGGACATTTGCGACATCGCCGCCGTCGCCAGGGCAGTCCATGCGCAAGGCGGAACCCTGATCGTCGACAACACGACGATGACGCCCTTCGGCCAGCGCCCGCTCGATCTTGGCGCCGACATCGTGGTCTCGGCCGACACCAAGGCGATCAATGGCCATTCGGACGTTCTCTTTGGCCATGTCGCCAGCCGCGATCCCGACATTGTCGCCAGGGTGAAGGATTGGCGCGAGACGGCCGGCGGCATCCCCGGTCCGTTCGAAGCATGGCTGGTGCATCGCGGCCTCGAAACGCTGGAAGTGCGCTTCGATCGCATGTGTTCGTCGGCTGAAACCATCGCGCAGCGGCTGAAGGGTCATCGCGCCGTCAGCGGCCTGCGCTTTCCCGGGCTCGAGGGCGATGCCTCGCACAATCTGGCGCGCGCTCAGATGGAGCGCTTCGGCTTCCTGATTTCGTTCGAGCTGGCTTCCGAAGAACAGGCAGAGGCGTTCATCGACGGTTGCGCGCTGATCGAATCGGCAACCTCCTTCGGCGGCGTGCACACATCGGCCGAGCGGCGTTCGAAACGCGGCGACGCCGTTCCGCCGGGCTTCGTTCGTCTCGCGATCGGTTGCGAACCTGTCGAGGAACTCTGGAAGGCAATCGAGGCGTCGCTGGACAAGCTCGGCGCCTAGTCCCGCTATATCAGGTCGTCAGCCTCGATTTTGCGTCGGCCATGCAGGACGCGAAGGATTTCGATCGCGTCGTTGCCAATCCGATAAAACGTAAGATACTCCCCGACAACGAGGTGGCGGATGCCCGGCAAGATATCATCGCGCGGCGCGCCTGATTGGGGATGAAGGGTCAGCAAATCCCATCGCCTCTGAAGAGCTTCCACAAAACGGACTGCGGCGTTTGGGTTGCGGGCAGCGATGTAGTCGCCGATAGTTTCGAGGTCCACCAATGCCTGTGGAAGCAGGCAGTACTTCACTCGTCAGCGCCTTTGGCTTCCGCCATCTTCGCATATTTGGCGCGCAATCGCTCCATTAAGGGGGGGCCGTCCAGCGCAGGTCCGCTGTCGATGCCTTCCTGCACCAGTTCCCGCAATTCCTCGACGGTATAGCCGAGCAAGTCGCGCCGCTCCTTCCATTGCCTGAGCGCATCGCGGATCACCTCGCTGGCCGAGGCGTATTCGCCAGCCGCGACGACATCGTCGACCGCGGCCGCCAGTTCCGGTGAAAGTGTGATACTGCGTTTATCGACCTGGCTCATGATGCACTCCTGCTCTTCCCCGAAGGTACGATTTAATCGCACCAGCTTCAAGGACAGGTTCGACCACGCCGCGGAAGCTGTCTTGCGGAATGCTTGAATCGGAAGATACGCCTGTCGGCGTAACCTCCTGATCCCGTTCGGCTATCGCTACGAGAAAATGCCAGCTGGCCTGTAAGCCGGGTTCTGTATGGCCCTCGCCTCGCGGCGAGAACGTGGCGGCCATTCATCTTGGGCGCATGTTGCCACGCGCCTCACGCAACCTACCCGGACGGTGGGCCGGAAACAGCCCTCGAAGGTTTCCCCTCGCACCGCCCCTATTCGGTTTTGCTCCCGGTGGGGTTTGCCTTGCCGCTTCTGTTGCCAGTCGCGCGGTGGGCTCTTACCCCACCCTTTCACCCTTGCCGTGGCCGAAGCCGCGGCGGTTTGCTTTCTGTGGCACTTTCCCTGGGGTCGCCCCCGCCGGCCGTTAGCCGGCACCGTGTCTCCATGGAGCCCGGACTTTCCTCACCCGCAACCTTTCGGCACGCGCGGGCGCGGCCGCCCGGCCAGCTGACAAGGGCGTATAAAGGGATTCCCGCCTGAAAACGCAAACGAAAAAGCTGTTGCCGTCGCTCAGATGCGCAGCGGTTTGGGACAACGACGCGCTTGAAACAGACACGCGTCGCCCAAATCCACTTCGGCGGACGAGCTTAGGCCGGCGAACCCAGCGCTGCCATCTGCACCTTCACCTTGCTGCAATAGGCGGCCGAAATCGGATTCATCCGCGTCGCGCCGTGGCCGGCATTGTATTTCAGGATCGTGCCGCAGGTGGTGCCACCGCCGAGACCCTGCGCCATCGCGAGGTACTTCATGCCGTATTTGATATTGGTGTCGGGATCGAACAGCCCCTTGGCCGAACCGGTGTAACCCATCATGCGCGCCGTGGCCGGCTTGATCTGCATCAGGCCGATCTCCCCGGCGCTGCCGACCAGATTCGGCCGGTAGTTGCTTTCGATCTTGATGACGGCGCTGGCCAGGGACACCGGCACGCCGTAGCTCGCGGCATAGCGGGCAATGATCGACGAATACTGGCCGCCGCCGGGTGCGGCGGGTGTCGCCAGAGCGATTTTGCCCGCGGGGATCGAGGCTGTCGTGGTGAGATCGATCGTCTTTCTGCCGCGCTTGGCGCGCTTGGCCGTCGATTTCGCCGCCCTGGTCGCGGCGGCCTTCTGCAGCTTAGCCGGGGCTCTCTTGATCTTTGGCGCTTTGTTCGCCGGTGCAGCCTTGGTCGTAGGGGCGACGGCAAGGCCATTGTCTGCCCTAAGGCTTAAGGGGGCGCTGTTTGCCGGACTGAAGGCAAAGCTTATTACTCCGGCAGCAACGGCTGCCGCTACAACGGTCAATTTCTGCATGTAATCCTGTTCTGTTAGAACCGCGCGAAGAACTTCGCGCAGTTGTGTCAATTCAACATCGGAGCGTCAGGGGGGCTAGACGTCCAACAACTTGCGGGAGAGGCATTTGGCGGCGGAATTGGCGGCAATGAAGGCGGCGCAATTCACTTTAAATAACAGGTTGTAATTTAATGACCTTATCGCGACTATTTGGCAGAGGCTGCCGCGACGGAAGTCAGGAGCCTCTGCAGCGTGCGGATCGTCGAATTGTCGGCCACGCCATCCACCAGCCGCCGCCGGAAATGCCGCTGGAACGCCGCCACCGCGATTTCCGTCTGCCGGTCGTAAATACCCGATATCTCAATACCATAGCCATAGAGCGCCAGCATCGACTGCAGCGCCTCGACATCGGAGCCGGTGTCGCCGGCCTTCAACGCGGCGCCCGGTTTTATCGGCGCCGCGGGTACGAGGTGACCGATACCGGCCGCGAACAGAACCTTCCACGGAAATTTTTCGCCCGGGTCGACCTTGCGGCCCGGCGCCACGTCGGAATGGGCAAGCACCCTTGTCGCTGGGATGGAATAACGGCCCACGATGCCCGCGCACAAATCGATCACGGCATCGATCTGCCGCCTCGGGAAGGCTTTGTAGCCCAGTGAATGCCCGGGATTGACGATCTCGATACCGACCGAACAGGAATTGATGTCGGTGCGCCCGAGCCAGGAGCTCTTGCCGGCATGCCAGGCGCGATCGCTCTCGCGCACCATCTGGATGATGCGGCCATCCTCGTGGACAAGATAATGCGAGGACACTTCACTTGCCGGATCGCACAGCCACGCCTCGGCGCCGGCGCCGGTTGCCATGCCGGTATAGTGCAGCACGATCATGTCGGGCCGCAGCGTCTCGCGGCGCGGACCGAAATTCGGCGACACCCGGACCTCGGCACCTGGCTGGTCGGGCAGGAAACCGCTCATGCGTGCCTGAGGCCCCGCTCGATCATTTCATATGCGGCATTGATCGCCGCGACCCTGGTCGTGGCGATCTTGATGAATTCTTGCGGCAAGCCGCGTGCGATCAACCTGTCGGGGTGATTGTCCGAGATCAGCTTGCGGTAGCGCTTCCTGATTTCCTCGAACGGCTTGCCGCGCTCGATGCCCAGTACGACGTAAGGATCGGCGGCGCCGAGATTGACGTGCCTGGACAGGATCATCTCGTAATGCGCCTCGTCGATCCGGAAGATCTCCGCGATCCGATGCAGGAACTGCCCTTCCCGCTCATGGATCAGGCCGTCAGCCTTGGCGATATGGAATAGGCCGTCGAGTATGTCTTCAAGCATCATGCAGTTGGCATGGCCGGAACCGCAGAGTTGCGCCATGCGCCGGGCGTAGGTCTCGAACCCGGCGACGTCCTGCTTGGCGATGTCGTAAAGCCGCGCCACGTTGCGCGTCTCGCTCGGCGGCACCTCGAAGATGTCCTGGAAGGCGCGCACCTCGTCCTGGGTGACGATGCCGTCGGCCTTGGCCATCTTGGCCGAGAGCGCGATCATCGCCACCGAAAAGGCTACGCGCCGGCGCAAGTCCGGATCGCCGGAAAACACGGTGCGCACAGCTTCAACGACGTCCGCGACGCCCGAGGACGCCGACGACGAAACACGAGCGATGAAGTCGCCAAGGCGGTCCCAAATCGACATGTCGGCTTCATAGAGCGAACCGGGCGGTTCTATCAAGCCGGGACGATGCCGCAGTTGACCGGCGATGCGCGGGATCGACGGCGCAAAAAGAAGGCCGGCAGTGCCGGCCTTCTTCGATTGTGGGACGGCCCTTACTGCGCAGGCGCGGTAGGAGCCGGTTTTGTTGCCGGAGCCGGTTCAGCAGGCTTCGAAGCGTCGGGCGAAGCCGGTTTCATCGGCTGTTCGTTGGCCGGCGGATTGGTGCTCTGGGTGGTGGTATTGTCAGTGCCGGTACCACTGTCGCTGCAAGCCGCGACTCCCAGCAGGGCGAGCGCCGAGACCGACGCCAGAATGAGCTTCTTCATGCTATCTCTCCTTCGACAGACGCTCACATTTCGGTGAGCGGTCGCAGGGGAAATGCATCAGCCATCTGCCGGTTTCGTAACGTTGCATTTCCACGTGTAACATCAACTTGCGATTGCTGGCGCCGAAATCGCGAACTAACACAACATACGCCCAAAGAGATTATGGATAAGCAGAATGCCGGCAGCCGTGGGAACTGGGAAATGGGACTTCTGGATCGACCGCGGCGGCACCTTTACCGACATCATCGGCCGTGATCCGCGGGGCCGGCTGCACCCCCGAAAACTCCTGTCCGAAAATCCCGAGGCGTATGCGGATGCCGCCATCCAGGGCATCCGCGACCTGTTGGGCCTGAAAACCGGCGCCGCCATCTCCGCCGACGCGATCGGCGACGTCAAAATGGGCACGACCGTAGCCACCAATGCGCTGCTCGAGCGCAAGGGCGACCGTGTGCTGCTGCTCATCACCAAGGGGTTCCGCGACGCTTTGCGCATCGCGTATCAGGCAAGGCCGGATATCTTCGCCAAGGAGATCATCCTACCGGAGCAGCTCTACGAGCGGGTGATCGAGGTCAATGAACGCGTGCGCGCCGACGGCTGCGTCGAGCGCCTGCTCGACATCGCGGCCTGCCGCCCAGCGATCGAGCAGGCGAAGGCCGACGGCATCGACGCGGTCGCCATCGTCTTCATGCACGCCTGGAAATACCCGGACCACGAAAAGGCCGTGGCGAAAGTCTGCCGCAAGATCGGCTTCAGCCAGATCTCGGTCTCTCACGAGGTCTCTCCGCTCATCAAGCTGGTCGGCCGCGGCGACACCACCGTGGTCGACGCCTATCTGTCGCCGATCCTGTCGCGCTATGTGCAGCGGGTGGCCGGCGAACTGGGCGCCGGACCGCG
Source organism: Mesorhizobium sp. CA5 (assembly GCF_020165105.1). Taxonomy (NCBI): domain Bacteria; kingdom Pseudomonadati; phylum Pseudomonadota; class Alphaproteobacteria; order Hyphomicrobiales; family Phyllobacteriaceae; genus Mesorhizobium; species Mesorhizobium sp. CA5. Next base: position 186,024 of record NZ_JAIUHJ010000007.1, read on the forward strand.
CCTGATGTTCATGATGTCGTCGGGCGGCCTCACCGCCGCCGACATGTTCCAGGGCAAGGACGCGCTGCTTTCGGGACCGGCGGGTGGCGTCGTCGGCATGGTCGAGACGGCGAAGCTCGCCGGCTTCGAAAAGGTCATCGGCTTCGATATGGGCGGTACGTCGACCGACGTCGCCCACTATGACGGCGAATATGAGCGCGCTTTCGACACCGAGGTCGCCGGCGTTCGCATCCGCGCGCCGATGATGCGCATCCACACCGTCGCCGCCGGCGGCGGCTCGATCCTGCACTATGAGGCGGGCCGCTTCCGCGTCGGCCCGGATTCTGCCGGCGCCAATCCGGGGCCTGCCGCCTACCGGCGCGGCGGCCCGCTCGCCGTCACTGATGCCAATGTCATGCTCGGCAAATTGCAGCCCGATTTCTTTCCGGCGATTTTCGGCGCGGGCCAAGACCAAGCGCTCGACATCGGCACGGTTGGCGAAAAATTCGCGGCCCTTGCCGCCGAAATCGGCGACGGCCGGACGCCCGAGGCGGTCGCCGAAGGCTTTGTCACCATCGCCGTCGAGAACATGGCCAACGCCATCAAGAAGATCTCGGTGCAGCGCGGCTATGACGTCACCGAATATCTCTTGAACTGTTTTGGCGGCGCCGGCGGCCAGCACGCTTGCCTGGTCGCCGATGCGCTCGGCATGGAGGCGGTGCTCATCCATCCCTTCTCCGGCCTTCTCTCGGCTTACGGCATCGGCCTCTCGTCGGTCTTCGCCTCGCGCCAACAGGGTCTGCTGCAGCCGCTTGCCGAAGAATCCCGCGCGGCGATCGAGGCACTCATCGCGGCACTGCGCGGCGACGTCATTGCCGAGCTCGGCGAGCAAGGCATTGCCGGGGACGCGGTTTCAACGAGGCCTGTCCTGCATATCCGCTATGACGGCACCGATACGGCGCTGCCGGTGAATTTCGAGCATGGCTCGATCTTCCGCGCCAGAAGCGATTTCGAGGCCGCGCACAAGGCGCAGTTCGGTTTCGTCTATGACGATAAGCCGATCGTCGTCGAGACCGTCGCCGTCGAAGGCATGGAAGTCGCCCGACAGGACAAGGCTGAAGCCCCGGCGCTCGCCGGACCGGCAGGAATTGACGCCAAACCTTTGGAAAGCCGGCGCATCTACACCGAAGGCCGCTGGCACGAGGCGGGCGTCTATCGCCGCGAAGGCCTGCGGCCGTCCCACACTGTCGCCGGGCCCGCGCTTATCATCGAGCCGAACCAGACCATCGTCGTCGAGCCGGGCTGGCGCGCCGAAATCACCGGTCTCAATCACGTCGTGATACGCCGGACAGAAAGAAAGGCGCGTGCCGCGGCGCTCGGCACCGAAGCCGATCCAGTGATGCTGGAGGTCTTCAACAACCTCTTCATGTCGATCGCCGAACAGATGGGCGTGACGCTGCAGAACACCGCCTATTCGGTCAACATCAAGGAACGGCTCGACTTCTCCTGCGCCGTGTTCGACCGCCATGGCGCGCTGGTCGCCAACGCGCCGCATATGCCGGTGCATCTGGGTTCAATGGACCGTTCGGTGGAGACAATCATCCGCTTGAACTCCGGCGATATCCATCCCGGCGACGTCTTCGCGCTCAACGCGCCCTATAATGGCGGCACGCATTTGCCCGACATCACCGTAGTGACGCCGGTGTTTGACGACGCCCGCAAGGAAATCCTGTTCTGGGCGGCCTCGCGCGGCCATCACGCCGATGTCGGCGGCACCGCGCCGGGCTCGATGACGCCGCTTGCGACAACGGTCGACGAAGAAGGCGTGCTGTTCGACAATTTCCGCATCGTCGATCGCGGCCGCTTCCGCGAGAAGGAGCTGGAGACGCTGCTGACCGACCATCCTTATCCGGCGCGCAATCCCGTCCAGAACATCGCCGACTTGAAGGCGCAGATCGCCGCCAACGAAAAGGGCGTGGCGGAGCTGCGCAAGATGGTCGCGCATTTCGGGCTCGATGTGGTCGAGGCCTATATGGGCCACGTGCAGGACAATGCCGCCGAGAGCGTGCGCCGCGTGATCGAGCGGCTTCCCGACAGCGCGGCGTACGAATATCCGACCGACACCGGCCAGGTGATCAAGGTGAAGATCACCGTCGACCGGCAAAGGCGCGAGGCGACCGTCGATTTCACCGGCACGTCGCCTGTCATGAAGAACAACTTCAACGCGCCGGAGCCCGTCGCCCGCGCCGCGGTGCTCTATGCGTTCCGCGTCATGGTCGAGGACATGATCCCGATGAATGCCGGGTGCCTGAGGCCGATCAACATCGTCATTCCGGATGGTTGCATGCTCAAGCCGTCCTATCCCGCCGCCGTCGTCGCCGGCAATGTCGAAACCTCGCAGCATGTCACCAACGCGCTGTTCGGCGCGATGGGCGCGATGGCCAACGCCCAAGGCACGATGAACAACCTCACCTTCGGCAACAAGAAATACCAGTATTACGAGACGATCTGCTCCGGCTCGCCGGCCGGCCGGATGAATTCGGGCCGGGGCTTTGCCGGCACGTCCGGCGTCCATACCCATATGACCAATTCGCGCCTCACAGATCCGGAGGTGCTGGAACTGCGCTTCCCCGTCGTGCTGGAAGACTTCCATATCCGCAAGGATTCCGGCGGCAAGGGCAAGTGGAATGCCGGCGACGGCACCAGGCGCACCATCCGCTTCCTCGAAAAGATGGAATGCGCGATCCTGTCCTCGCACCGCAATCGCCCGCCCCAGGGCCTCGACGGCGGCGGTGACGGCGAGGCGGGCTCGACCAAGGTCAGGCGCAATGACGGCTCGGTCGACGTCCTGAAGGCCTGCGACCAGACCACGCTCGATGCCGGCGAGGCCGTCATCGTCACCACGCCGACACCCGGAGCGTTCGGAAAAGCGTAAGAACAGCGTCAACAGGCTGTCACCTGCCTGTCATGCCGCTGCGCTACCCGCTTGCGCCAAAGCAAACGGGGAATCACCTTTCTATGTCGGACGTATCCGGAGAACTCGTTTATCGTCGAGGCAAGGAAGTCGGAAAGGCCGTCTACCAGAACCGGGCATTGTCGAAGGACGGCATTTCCGAGCGGCTCTTCGCCTTCCTGTTCTCCGGCCTCGTCTATCCGCAGATCTGGGAAGATCCCGATGTCGACATGGAGGCCATGCAACTTGGCGCCGGGCACCGAGTCGTCACCATCGCCTCGGGCGGCTGCAACATCCTGGCTTACCTGACCCGCACGCCGGCCCGGATCGACGCCGTCGATCTCAACGCCGCGCATGTCGCGCTGAACCGCATGAAGCTGGAAGCGGTGCGCCACCTGCCGTCGCAGGGCGACCTGTTCCGCTTCTTCGGCGCCGCCGGCACCAGTCACAATTCAGATGCCTATGATCGCTTCATCGCGCCGCATCTCGATCCGGTCAGCCGCCATTACTGGGAACGCCGTAACTGGCGCGGCCGGCGCCGCATCTCGGTTTTCGATCGTAACTTCTACCAGACCGGCTTGCTCGGCCTCTTCATCGCCATGGGCCATCGCGTCGCAAAACTGTTCGGCGTCGATCCCGCCGGCATCATGAAGGCCGGGAACATCGGCGAGCAGCGCCGCTTCTTCAATGAGGAACTGGCACCGGTCTTCGACAAGAAGCTGCTGCGCTGGGCGACCTCGCGCAAGGCTTCGCTGTTCGGCCTCGGCATCCCGCCGGCACAGTATGACTCGCTGATCACATCCGGCGACGGCTCGATGGCGAGCGTGCTCAAGGCGCGCCTTGAAAAGCTCGCCTGCGATTTCCCGCTCAAGAACAATTACTTCGCCTGGCAGGCCTTTGCCCGACGCTATCCGCAGCCCGGCGAGGCGGCGCTGCCTGCTTATCTGGAAGAGCGCAACTACAAGACGATCCGCGACAACATCGATCGCGTCGCCATCCACCACGCCAATCTGATCAAGTTCCTGGCCGCCAAGGATGCCGGCACCGTCGACCGCTTCGTCCTGCTTGACGCGCAGGACTGGATGACCGACGACCTGCTCAACGCGCTGTGGACCGAGATCACTCGCACGGCCTCGGCCGGCGCCCGCGTCATCTTCCGCACCGCGGCCGAACCGAGCCTCCTGCCCGGCCGTGTCTCCAGTTCGCTGCTCGACCAGTGGACCTACGAGGCCGACGCGTCGCGCGAATATTCGGCAAAAGACCGCTCGGCGATCTATGGTGGCTTCCACCTTTATGTGAAGCGTCCTGCATGAGCACGACGGAGCTGCCGGCCAGCCATGCCGAACTGATGGACGGCGTCTACCGCTGGCAGCGCCACATCTATGATCTGACCCGCAAATACTACCTGCTCGGCCGCGACCGTCTGATCGACGGGTTGGACGTGCCGCAAGGCGGCACCGTGCTGGAGCTTGGCTGCGGCACCGGCCGCAACATTGCGCTTGCCGCCCGCCGCTATCCGGATGCGCGCTTCTTCGGTTTGGACATCTCGGCCGAGATGCTGGAGACGGCTAGCGCGGCCATTGCTCGCGAAGGCCTGTCCGACAAAGTCAGGCTGTCGCGTGGCGACGCAACCGACTTCGATGCCATGGCGCTCTTCGGCATCGCGCAGTTCGACCGCGTCTTCGTGTCCTATTCGCTGTCGATGATCCCCGGCTGGGAAAAGACGGTTTCGGCCGCACTCGCCGCGCTTGCGGCCGGCGGCTCGTTGCATGTCGTCGACTTCGGCCAGCAGGAAGGCCTGCCACGCTGGTTCCGCGCCCTGCTGCGCGGCTGGCTGCGGAAATTCCATGTCGCGCCGCGCGCCTCGCTGCGCGATGTGCTTGAATCGGAATCGCAGCGCAGCGGCGCAACCTTCCGCTTCAGAACGCTTTATCGCGGCTACGCCTGGATGGCCGTGATCGGATCCCGCAAATAAAAGAACGCGATCAGCGCAGCGCCTTCACCAGCGCGCTGATCATCGCTTGTGGCCGATAGCCAAACTTGCCCGGCGTCAGACCTAGCCTCACCACCACCAACTGCTCGGACGGAATGATCGCCACCGTCTGTCCGTCATGGCCCTCCATCCAATAGGTGTCCTTGGGCAGGCCTGCAGCGACGCCCGCGCCGGGATTTTCCTCATCGCCCGGCCCCTCGATCCAGACCTGGCCTTTGCCATACACCTTTGAGGCCGGTGCGGCCTCGCGCATCCAGTCGACGAAACCGGCGGGCAGGATCTGGTTTCCGTTCCAGACGCCGCCCTGCAGCAGGAACTGGCCGAAGCGCGCCCAATCATGGGCCGTGGCATAGAGATAGGACGAGCCGACGAAGGTACCTTGCTCGTCGGTCTCGAGCACCGCGCTATGCATGCCGAGCGGCTCGAACAGCGCCGTGCGCGGCCATGCCAGCGCCTTCGCCTTGTCGCCGATCGCGTCCTGCCACAGCCGCGACAGCATCACCGCCGTGCCGCTCGAGTAGGAAAACACTTTTCCCACCTCGCCGGCCAGAGGTTGGGCCTCGGCGAAGCGAGCCATGTCCGGTTCGAGATAAAGCATGCGCGTCACGTCGGCGACATCGCCGTAATCCTCGTTGAACGCCAGCCCGCTCGACATCGCCATCATGTCGGCAAGGCTGATGGCGGCGCGGCCGTCGGTCTTCCACGGTGCGAAGAGCCCCTTGTTATCGAGCGCCAGCTTGCCGTCCTTGACCAGCGTGCCGACGATCGCGGCATTCACCGTCTTGGTCATCGACCAGCCAAGCAGCGGCGTCTTGGCCGAAAAGCCCTCGCCATAACGCTCCGCGATGATCCGGCCGTTCTTCACCACCACGATGGCGCGCATGCCGGTGCCGGCCATCGCGGCATCGTCGACGATCTTCGCGACCTCGGGGTGCTGCGAAGCATCGACCCGCTCGCCATCGGGCCAGAGCGCGTCGGGTTGCGCCGCGGCCGGCGGCGCGGCGTGCAGCGACGTCTGCCTTGCCTTGCCGGTGTCGCCATCGGCAACCGACGCGCAACCGACGCCGTCGCGCTCGACCGCGACACTCTTGCCGAAAACCCAAAGCAGGCCGGCCGAAACCAGTCCCCGCTCCTTGTCGACGGAGACCTTCATCAGCTTCAGCAACGGATGGCCCGGCGCCTGCACGTCGACGGCCAGGACCTCTTTGGCGTCGCGGCCGGCGATGAAGACGTTCGAGCAGACGATCTTGGCCGAGTAGCCGGAGCCGACGCGGATGAGTTCTGGCGGCGCGAAATAGAGCCAGGCGAAGAGCGCCGCCACCGCCAGGATCACAAGCCCAAGCAGCCATTTGATGAACTTCACGACGGCCCGCATCTTTCCCCGCCTTTTGGATTCGCCGGCTCGATTTATGTCATCGATTTGCCGCCATTGCTTCCGCAAAATCGCCGGCATCGTCGAGCGCCGTCAATGGATTATCAACCATGTTCGGCGATCAAATGAGCAACTAGGACGGTCTTGTGGGGCGATCGTCCGGAGGGGGCCCGCGTAAGCGACCACCATCGATGAAGGACCCATCAGCGGCCGGCTGATCCCGGCTCGGGGAATATCATGCGCCGTCTTGCGGCCATCCTGATGCTTACGCTGCTGGGCGCCTGCTCGACTGTGGAGGACCTCTCACCATTGTCGCCGTCGTCGCAGGCGGTTGCCGTGCGCGCGCCCAAATTCGAGGACTCCAAGCCGCATGAGTGGGACAGCGGCGCGCCATGGACCTACGCCATCCACGGCACGGACGTCTCCAAATACCAGAGCTCGATCGACTGGCCGACCGCCAAGGCCAGCGGCATCTCCTTTGCCTTCATCAAGGCGACGGAGGGCGGCGATCGTTTCGACGACTATTTCAACGAGCACTGGGCGCGTACAAGGGCCGCCGGCGTCCCGCGCGCAGCCTATCATTTCTTCTATTTCTGCACGCCGGCCGAAACCCAGGCGCGCTGGTTTATCGCCAATGTCCCGAAAGACCCGTCGGCAATGCCGCCGGTGCTCGATATGGAATGGAACCCGAAATCGCCGACCTGCAGGCTGCGCCCCGATCCGGCCACCGTGCGCAGCGAAATGACCGTCTTCCTGCAAATGGTCGAGCGCTATTATGGCAAGAAGCCGATCATCTACACCTCGGTCGACTTTTTCGACGACAACCAGTTGGCGACCTTCCGCGGCTATCCCTATTGGCTGCGCTCGGTCGCCGGCCATCCGCGCGAGAAATACGGCAGCCACCCCTTCACCTTCTGGCAGTACACCGGCACCGGCATCGTGCCCGGCATGACCGGCAAGTCCGACATTAACGTCTTCAACGGCTCGGAAGCTGCCTGGAAGAAGTGGCTGCGGCAGAACACCCGTTGACATCGGCCGCCGCGCCTGCTTTTCGACACGGCGGGCGGCGAAACATGCAACCGCTGGTAATCTGGAGCGGCGTACTCGTGCGAGTGCCTGGCGAGGCTCCTGAGCTTTGAAATCCTCGCATGCGCCCGTCCGATCCCGTCCGGGGTCGCGATCGGGTCATGCGCCGGTCTCGAAAGGAAAGCGATGCGATTGCGCGTTGAAATCCTGGCGGCGCTCTTCCTCGGCGCGCTTGCGATGCCCGCGGCGGCGCAGGAATGCGGCGGCGATTTCGAGGCCTGGAAACAGGGCGTGGCGGCAGAAGCCAAGGCGGCCGGCGTCGGCGCCGTCGGGCTCGACGCGCTGGAGGACGCCACCATCGACCAGCGGGCATTGGCGCGCGACCGCGCCCAGGGTGTCTTCACCCAGACTTTCACCGAATTCGCCAACCGCATGATTTCGACCTACCGCCTGAAGCAGGGTGCGGCCAATCTGAAGAAATATGCCGAAATCTTCGACCGCGCCGACAAGGAGTTCGGCGTGCAACCGGCCATCATCGCTGCTTTCTGGGGGCTGGAGACCGACTTCGGCGCCGTCCAGGGCGACTTCCATACGCTGAATGCGCTGGTGACGCTTTCGCATGATTGCCGCCGCCCTCAGCTGTTTCGGCAGCAATTGGTGCCGCTGCTTACCTTGATCGACCGCGGCGTGCTGCCGGCCGACGTCAAGGGCGCCTGGGCCGGCGAGATCGGCCAGACCCAGATCCTGCCGACCGACTATCTGGCGCGCGGCGTCGACGGCGACGGAGACGGCAAGGTCGATCTGAGGAACAGCGTGCCGGACGTCATCATGACCACGGCCGACAAGATCATGTCGCGCGGCTGGAAGCGCGACCAGCCCTGGGTCCAGGAAGTGCGCGTCCCCGACGAGATGCCATGGGACCAGACCGGCCGCACCAACAAGCTGCCGCTGTCGCAATGGGCGCAATGGGGCGTCACCGAACCCAACGGCAACCCGCTCATCGACAATGGTCTCAAGGCTGGTCTGGCGCTGCCGATGGGCCGCAAGGGTCCCGCCTTCCTGACCTATGACAATTTCGACGTCTATCTGGAATGGAACCAGTCCTTCACCTACGCGCTGACGGCGGCAGTGCTTGCGAGCCGCCTTGCCGGCGCGCCGCAATTCGATCCGCGCACGCCCGAGCAAGGCCTGAGCGGCGACCAGATGAAGGCGCTGCAGACCAAGCTCGAGGCCAAGGGCTACGACGTCGGCACCGTCGACGGCATCCTGGGCACCAACACGCGCGAAGCGGTCCGCAAGGAGCAGATGCGCCTTGGCCTGCCGGTAGACGGTTGGCCGACGCCGGAGCTTTTGGCGAAATTGTGAGAGCGAATAGCGAATAGAGAGTAGCGAATAGGGTTGGCCGGCGCTTCTTTCGCTTACACACTATTCGCTATTCGCTATTCGCTACTCCCTACTCCTAATCCGCCATCGTCTCCAAACTCGCGAACCCCTGCGGCGCGTCGCCCTCGTCGAACGGCGTCGTCACCTCGACAAATGTGTCTGGGAAGAAGCCGTTGAAGCGGGTCCTCAGCGACAGCGAGTAGGCGCCGATATGGCCGATCTCGATCCAGTCGCCGGTGTCGACCGTTTCCGGCAGCCAGAATGGCCTGGAAAGGATATCGACGGAATCGCAGGTCGCGCCGCAGACCTTGAACGGCACGATGGTGTTTTCGTTGCCGTTGCGGGTACGGATCGCGGGATCGGGAATGAAGCGCGCCGGCAGCGTGATCTTGCCGGTCCATGAATCCGACAACGACGCCCAGATACCGTCATTGATGTAGAGCCGCTTGCCCTTGCGCAACAGCACACGCACGATCAGCGAGAGACATCGCGCTACGATCACGCGTCCGGGCTCGGCCACCAAGGGCATCTGGTCGAATTGATATTCTTTCAGGTCGCCGGCCAGCCGCGACATCAATTGGCCGAGCGACGGCATCTCGATGTGCCTGCGATTGGGGTCGTGGCCGTATTCGGCGGGAAAGCCGCCGCCGACATCCAGCCCGGCAATGTCGAAGGTCAGGCGGTTGCGCACCCAGTCCGCCGAGGCGAGCGCACGTTCATAGGTATCGGGATCCTCGATCTGGCTGCCGACATGGAAGCAGAGGCCGACCTTGTAGCCGGTGCGGTTCAGCCGCTCGGCAAGCTCGACCGCATTGGCCGGCCCGGCGCCGAACTTCTTCGACAGCTCGTAAGCCGCGTGGCCCTTGGTCTGGATGCGCACGAAGATGGTGAGAGCGCCAGGATCGATATCGAGCGCACGCACGACGCGCGTCAGCTTGGTGATCTCGTCCTCATGGTCGAGCGAGATCACCCGGATGCCGTATTTTTCAAGCGCCAGCTTGATGTCCGACTGCGCTTTGACCGGGTGCATGTAGAGCATCTCGGCGTCGGGCGAGACGGCGCGCACGGCGGCGAACTCGCCGGGCGAGGCGACGTCGAAGGCGCTGACGCCGGCTTCCACCAGCGTCTTGAGAACGATCTGCTCGCCATTGGTCTTGACCGCGTAAGCGGTCTTGCCGGGAAACATGCCCATGAACTGCAGGGCATCCTCCTTCAGCACCTGCGGGCGGAAACAGTAGACCGGATCGTCGGGACGAAGCGCCAGTGCCGCCTCACGGGCATTTTCGAATCGCTGCATGGACGAATCCTCGGGTCTGGAGCGCGCACAATTAATCCTAGCTAGCCGCCAAAGAAAACAGTTCTGTGTCTTGGCTACCCGGAGCGGTCTGCTGCACATTTTGGCGACGCTAAACCACCGGTCAGGTTTCGGGTGGCCCTTGCCGCCGAACCCGATATCGGTTCTTGAGATGCTTTACGGCTCGAGGTTGCGATCGGCCCCGGGGAGGAACAGGACATGTCGATTACGGCCGGCGCCGCGCCGACGCGCGGAGCGATGACGCTCAAGGATTGGGCGCAGCTTCTCCTGCTCGGCGCGATCTGGGGCGGTTCGTTCTTCTTTGCCCGCATCGCCGTTTCCGAGATCCATCCGCTGGCGCTGGTGCTGTTTCGCGTCGCCATCGCCGCGGCGGCACTTCACCTCTATCTGGCAGCCCGCGGCCCTTCGTTCCGGCTCGCCTTCCCGCATGCCGGCCTGTTCTTCCTGCTGGCGCTCACCAACAATGTCGTGCCCTTCTCGCTGATCTTCGCCGGCCAGACGCAGCTCGGCGCCGGCGTCGCTTCGGTGCTCAACGCCACGACGCCGTTCTGGACGCTGATCCTGGCCAATGCGCTCACCACCGACGAGAAGCTGTCCTGGAACAAGTTCGCCGGCATCGCGCTCGGTGTCGCCGGCACCGCGGTGATGATCGGACCCGGCCTGCTTGCCGGGCTTGGCGGACCGGTGTGGGCCAAGTTCGCACTGATCGGCGCTTCGATCTCCTACGCCGTCGCCCTGATGATCGCGCGCCGCTTCAAGGGCGTGCCGTCGCCCGTCATCGCCACCGGACAGCTGACCGCATCGACCATCATCATGATCCCGCTCGTGCTGATTGGGTATGGCCCCGCGGGGCTTTTCTCGGTCTCGCCGCCCGTCTGGGCCGCGGTTTTGGGCCTGGCGCTGCTTTCAACCGCCTTTGCTTACATCCTCTATTTCAATCTCGTCGCCTCGGCCGGCGCCACCAATGCCTCGCTGGTCACCCTGGTCGTGCCGGTCAGTGCGGTGCTGCTCGGCTTCCTGTTCCTCGGCGAGCGCCTGGCGCTGTTCGAAATCGGCGGCATGACGCTGATCGGACTCGGCCTGGTCACCATAGACGGTCGCCTGTTTGGCCGATGGTAGCGGTGTCATGCCACGGCTCTGCCACAATTTATTCACAACGCTTGAGGCGGCTTTTGCCGAAGAGTTTCAACGGCTAACGATAAATCGGAAGTCGCAAATCCCATAATCATGTCGCATTGCAGCACGTTTTCCGCTTGCCTGTAACCCAAATGACTCTAGATTCCGGCCATAGCTCTGAAGAGGAGGCTATGGCATGGGACTGACGAGGCCGATCAACGCGTTGATGATTTGTGCCGCATTCGCATTCATCGGTGCCCTTATCATAGGTGTTCTTCCCTGACCCGCCAAAACCGGGAAGACCAGTACCGAGATATAGTCCAAACAGTTCGAAAAGGCCGGGTTCTACCCGGCCTTTTCCGTTGCAGCCTGCCCTATGCGGCGGCCGAACCCGCCGCCTCCGTCTCATGCGAGCGGATGCCGATCATGTGGCAGACGGCAAAGACGAGATCGGCGCGGTTCATCGTGTAGAAATGGAAGTCGCCGACGCCGCGCTCGACAAGGTCGAGCACCTGTTCGGCGGCCACGGCGGAGGCCACGAGGGCATGCGTCTGCGGGTCGTTCTCCAGCCCCTCGAACCGCTCGGCCAGCCAGGCCGGCACCAGCGCCCCGCAGCGCGACGAGAAATTGGCGACCTGGGTGAAATTATGCACCGGGAGGATGCCCGGCACGATCGGGATGTAGATGCCGGCGCGGCGCGCCCGCTCGACATAGCGCTCGTAAAGGTCGTTGTCGAAGAAGAACTGGGTGATCGCCCGCGTCGCGCCATTGTCGGCCTTGCGCTTCAGCATATCGATGTCGGTGGCAAAATCCGGGCTTTCCGGATGCTTTTCCGGATAGGCCGAGACCGAGATGTCGAAATCGCCGGCGTTCTTCAGCGCCCCGACCAGTTCGGCGCCATTGGCATAGCCATCGGGATGCGGGTGGTAACTTGCGCCGACACCGGCCGCCGGATCGCCGCGCAACGCGACGAAACGTTTGACGCCCATATCCGCGAATTCGCGAATGACCGTGTCGACCTGATCGCGCGCGGCATCGACGCAAGTCATGTGCGCCGCCGGCGTCAGCGTCGTCTCGTTCAAGATGCGCTTGACTGTGCGCGCCGTGCGCTCGCGGGTCGAACCGCCAGCGCCGTAGGTCACCGAGACGAATTTCGGTTTGAGCGGCTCCAGCTTTGTAACCGTGTCCCAGAGCCTTGCTTCCATCTCGTCGGTCTTCGGCGGGAAGAATTCGAACGAGACCCGGACCTTGTCACCGATGTCGGGGCGGCGGGAAAAGCGGAACTGGTTCATCAGGCTGTTTCCCCCATTGGATATGCCTTGGCGGGTAGCGAGTCATTGGATGGATCGGCGATCAGCAGTCGCCGATCGCGGCCGAGCCAGAGCTTCACCGTAAGCCTTGCCTCGTTACCGCCACGCGGCTCGAATTCCTGGCTGTCCTCGAGGTCGAGGCCGGCCTCGGCGAACCAGTCGGACATCTGCCGATCGGAAAAGCCCAGCCGCATATGCGCGTGCTGGTCGCGCAGGAATTCGAGCGCGTGCGGCGCGAAGTCGACGACGATCAGCCGGCCCGATGGCCTGAGCAGCCGCGCGGCTTCGGCGATGGCGCGGGCGGGATCGTCGAGATAGTGCAGCACCTGGTGGATTGTGACGAGATCGAAGGCGTTGCGCTCGACCGGCGGCGAGAAGATGTCGCCCTGGCGTACCTGCGCATTGGCGATGCCGGCCTTGTCGAGATTGGCGCGCGCCACGCTCAGCATCTCGCGCGACATGTCGATGCCGACGCCGCGCCGGTAGAGCGGCGCAAAGATTTCGAGCAACCTGCCCGTGCCGGTGCCGAGGTCGAGCATCGACTGGAACGGCCGCTTGCCGACGAGCTTGATGAGTGCCGCTTCCACCGCGCGGTCCGGCACATGCAACGAGCGGATGTGATCCCAGCTCGCGGCATTCTCGGAGAAATATTCGGCCGCCCGGTCCTGCCGCTTGCGCTTGACCGCCGCCAGCCGCTCAAGATCGCGCACCACCTGCGGATCGGCCTCGCTTATGGCCGAGACCAGACGCTGGACGAAGTCGCGCGAATTATCGATGTCGGTCAGCCTAAAAAAAGCCCAGGACCCTTCCTGATAGCGGCCGATCAGCCCGGCATCGAGCAGCAGCTTCAGATGCCGCGAGACGCGCGGCTGCGACTGGCCGAGGATCTCGGTGAGGTCGGAGACGGTGAGATCCCCGCGCGCCAGCAGCACCAGGATGCGCAGCCGGCTGGATTCGGCCGCCGCCTTCAATGTATCTACCATTGTGTCGAGCGAGACATGCATGAGCGGGCTCTCGTTGAAAGATATAAAGATATGTTTATGTCGATTTTGATACCCTGGCAAGCGCTATGTCGCTTCCGGACAAGAAAATGGCGCAGCCGTGATCCGCGCCGGCAGGCGGTTTCTGGGCGGGATGAACAGGATGTTTGAGACACGCCAAGGTGAAATGCTTCTTGCGGTCGACCCGGCGCAGTTGCCGCCGGATGGCCATGTGGTCTTCATCGGCCGCATCGTCTCACCATGGACCAGTCGCGAGCATTGCCCCAAGAACATGCGCGCCGCCCGGGAAACCGGGCAACCCGCGACAATCCTGATTGACCAGCCCTATCGCCCGGGGTTGCAAAACCTGGAGCGCGCCAGCCACGTCGTCATCCTGTCCTGGCTGCATCACGCGCCGCGGAATCTGATTGTGCAGAAACCGCGCCATGCGGCTGAACCGAAAGGCGTTTTCTCGCTGCGCTCCCCTGCCCGGCCCAACCCTGTCGGCCTGCATGTAGCGAAGCTCGCCGCGCTCGACATCGAGGCCGGTCGGATCGAGATCGACGCCATCGATGTGCTCGACGGCACACCGGTCATCGACATCAAGCCTTATTACGCTTCCACGGATGCCTTCCCGGAAGCGACGATTGCCGGGCGAGACGAGAAATGAGCGCCCCCACCGGCCGCCGCCGTGCCATCGCCAAGGCGCTGACCGCACTTTTGCCGCTTGCGCCCTATGCCGACATGGAAAAGATCCGCGCCGACGCCGGTTCCGTGCATATGAAGACCCTGCCCCCGACGATCGCGGTATGGCTGGCCACCATCGCCCATGTCCGCCATGTCCACACAGATTATGAGAAGTTGCTCGCCGAGGGCTATGACCGGGATTCGGCGCGCTTCTTCGTCATCGGGCGGACCAATGAGGTTCTCACCCGTTGGCGCGCTACACGCCTGCTTCAGGAAGACGACGAGGACGAATAGGCGTCTGCGCGCTCTACGCCGCATCCCGCCAATTAATTCGGGTGCCGCCTCTGGAAAAACGGCGGCGGCGCCGTACATGGGGATAAACGGAGATTCCTCCGTTTACCCCCCGAATTCATCGCCCTCTGGGCAAGGATAGCAAATCATGACTGATAAGGTTTGGTTCATCACCGGATCGTCGAAGGGTTTTGGCCGCGTCTGGGCCGGGGCCGCGCTCGCCCGCGGCGATCGCGTCGCCGCAACCGCGCGCGACGCAGGCACGCTTGCCGATCTCGTGAAGAAATATGGCGACAAGGTTGCTGCCATGCAGCTCGACGTCACCAATAAACAGGCGGTCGACGCCGCGATTGCCGAAGCGCAGAGGCGCTTCGGCCGGCTCGATGTCGTCATCAACAATGCCGGCTACGGCCATTTCGGCGCCATCGAGGAAGTCACCGAGCAGGAAGCGCGCGACCAGATCGAGACCAACGTCTTCGGCGCGCTTTGGGTGACGCAAGCCGCGCTTCCCATCATGCGGGCGCAACGCTCAGGCCACATCATCCAGATCTCCTCGATCGGCGGCGTCAACGCCTTTGCCTCGCTCGGCCTTTATCACGCCTCAAAATGGGCGCTGGAAGCCTTCAGCCAGTCGCTCAGCCTCGAGGTCGCGGAGTTCGGCATTCACGTGACCTTGGTCGAGCCGGGCGGCTTCTCCACGGACTGGGCCGGGCCGTCGGCCAGGGTCTCCAAACCATTGGACGCCTATGAGCCGGTCCGCGCAGCGATGGCCGAGCGCCGCAGCCGTTCCGTCGCTGGCGATCCGCAAGCGACCGGTCCGGCGATGCTGGCGATCGTCGATGCCGCCGAGCCGCCGCTCAGGGTCTTCTTCGGCGACGGCGGACTGCCGATGATCCGGCAGGAATATGCCAACCGCATCGCCACTTGGGAGAAATGGGATCACGTCTCGGTAATGGCGCAGGGCGCCAACAAGAACCGCAAGGCGGCCTAACCGCGAACGCCGCGCCGCGAAAGCGGCGCGGCCTCTTTGTTCAGGCTCGATAGGTCCACTGCTCGGGCACCCGGATGGAAATCTCTTCGCCAGCTCTTATGACGCCCGGCTTCTCGACCCAGGCGACAAGGCCGCGCAGCCGTTTCGCCTCCTTTGGGAAGAGCAGCGCGGTGACCTCCTGATCCGCTGCGCCGACATGCTCGGCGATCGACTGCCCGGCGAACCGGCACGGCTTGTTCTGGCCGTCGACCTTGAGCGTCACGCCGTCCTTGAAGAACATCAGCGAGCCGGCCGGCAGCATCGAAAGATGCGGCACGCCCTCGACCACAAGATTGGCGCCGATCCACTCCGGCTTGATCTGCTCGAGCCCCATGCGTTGCGCGATGATGGCGAGCTCGTCCGCGGCCACAAGCGACAATTGCCGCTCGTTGCGCATTTCGGTGCCGCGCGGATACCAAGGCTCGCGCCCGCCCGACCGCCGCGTTGCGCCGGCATGGAAATCGCCCTCGATGCCGTCGAAGCCGAGCCGCAGTTCCTCGACCGCCCTCGTCTCGAAATGGTCGTGCGGAGCCGCATAGAGCGCCGCCGCCTTTGCCGTCAGCTTGCGGCCGGGCACGATGTCGATTGTCGGTTCGGCCGCTGGAAAAAGCTCTAGGTTCGTTTCCTGCATGCCGCTGGTCTAAAGGCCGCTGAAAAGGCGGTCCAGTCGAAAGCGCTGATGATCCGATCACATCGTTTGATGGCGATCACGACGTTATTACCAGAAAACGCCGCCCCGCTGCACACGCGTCGCATTGCCGCCGTGCGGCCGTCATAAACGATGCGCGCTATATCGGGAGGGAGGAGGCTCGATCATGCAGGTCGGACACGCTGTAGCGGCGCTTTGGCTGTTCTGGGTGGTATCCTGGCTCCTTGCCGCTAGCTGGGCAGATCCAGCGCAAAAGCGCGCCGATCTCAAGTCGGAGGCGCGCTATCGGGTCCTTTGGCTGGCCGGCACCATCCTGCTGTTCGTGCCGGCGCACGGCTATGCCGGCCGGCTGCGGCTGTGGACGCCGACGCTTGCCGAAGCCTGGATCTGCGTCGCCTTGATCGCCATCGGCATCGCCTTCGCCTGGTGGGCGCGCCTGCATCTCGGCCGGCTGTGGTCGGCCAATGTCACCGCCAAGGCTGATCATCGCGTCGTCGATACCGGCCCCTATGGCCTGGTCCGCCACCCGATCTACACCGGACTGCTGCTGTCCGTCCTGGCGACCATGGCCGTCAAGGGCACGGTCTGGGGCATCGCCGGCGCCGCGCTGCTGCTCGTCGGCGTCGTCGTCAAGGCGCGGCTGGAAGAGAGCTTCCTGCGCGGTGAGCTCGGCCCGGCCTATGACGATTACGCCAGGCGCGTGCCGATGCTGGTGCCCTTCGCGCCGGCGTGAAGTCGCATCCTCAAAGCATCCTGAGCAGCGCGCCGCCGATCGAATAGCCGGCGCCGAAGGCGCAGATCAGGCCGAAATCGCCGGCCTTCATGTCGGCATGGTTCTCCGACAGCGCCACGATCGCGCCGGCCCCGGCGGTGTTGCCGAGCCGCTCCAGCACCATCGGCGCGCGGTCATGGTCGACGTCGTGACCGAAGGACAGTTTCAGGATCATGGCATTCATGCGCGCATTGGCCTGATGCAGCCAGAAGCGGCGGATGCCTGCCGGCGTCAGCCCGTGCTCGGCCAGGAACTCGACGATGAATTTCTGGCCGGCGACGGTGACTTCCTTGAACACCTTGTTGCCGACCTGCTTGATGAGGTTGCCTTCCAGGTTGATCATGTAGGGATCGTTCTGGGCGGTGCGCGTATGGTAGCCGAGATTGGTGCGGATGTTGTTCGACATCTGCGTCCAGGTGCGCGTGTCGAGCACCTCGAAACGTCCTGGCCGCTTCTCGCCTTGCGCCAGCCCCTCGACGACCATGGCGACCGAGGCGTCGCCGAAGATGAAATGCGTCTGCCGGTCGCGGAAGTTGAGATGGCCGGTGATGATCTCCGGCGTCGACACCAGGATGCGCTTGTGCGCCCCTGCCCTCACCAGGTTGACCGCGACATGCAGCGCCGCCGCGGCGGAAGAGCAGCCAAGCCCCATGTCGAAGCCGGCGCCTTTGGTGCCCAGCGCCTCCTGCATCTCGATGGCGATGGCCGGATAGGGCCGCTGATGGTGCGAGGCCGAGCAGATCACCAGGTCGATGTCCGACCCGTCGACCCCGGCATGGGCAAGCGCCTTCCTGGCAGAGGCGAGGCCGAACTCCGCCTCCAGCGACAGCGCGTCGTCGGGCCGCGCCGGAATGCGCGGCGACATGCGGGTCGGGTCGAGAATACCCTCGCGCTCGATCACATGGCGGCTTCTCACGCCGGAGGCATGCACGATGAAGTCGCTGTCCGATTTCTGCAAGAGCGGCTCGCCGGTGTCGGCGCGGCGCGCGTTCTCGGTATCGACCCAGCTGTTGAAGCTTGCGACCAGCTCTTCATTGGTGATGACGGGTTCAGGGATTTCGGCGCCGATGCCGCTGATGATGACGCGATGCATGTCCAATCCGTCCGAGGGGGCGCCAAGTTGTGCCGAGGCGAGGCGCTACACTTGTCGCATTTGCCCGATTTATTCCAGCTTAATTCGACAACCACCGCTGGCATTCAGGTGGTGGATGCTCAAGCGCGCTTGGCCACGATGAAGATGCGCGGGAAGCGCAGCAGCACCTTGCCGGTAGCCGTTTTCGGATAGGCTTTGGCGATCTTGGCGGTGTAGCTGTCGAGGAACAGCTTCTTCTCATCCGCATCGAGCGGATCGAGGAAGGGCTTCAGGCCCGTCGACTTGACCCATTCGACGATCGCCTCGGCATCGGCCAGCGGATGGTTGTAGATGGTGTGCCAGATGTCGAGCCGGTCGGCGAGCGGCGACAGAAGATCGTAGTAGAAGGACACCGGCGGCAGCGGCGGGCGCGCCGCGCCCTCGAGCTTGCCCGCAAACGTCACTTCCGCCGCGGTCTCGCGCATCAGCTGGTGCGAAGGCTCGCCGAGATTGTCGGGCATCTGGATGGCGAGGGCGCCGCCGGGCGCCAGCAATCCCATCAGCCGCTGGAACACCGCCGGATGCTCCGGCAGCCATTGGAAGACGGCGTTGGCGAAGATGACGTCGACGGGATGCTCGGGCCGCCATCCGGCGGCATCCGCCAGCTCGAAATTGACATTCGGCAGCCGCGCCCGCGCCTTCTCGATCATGTCGGGCGAAGTATCGAAACCAAGCACCTCGGCGTCCGGCCAGCGCTCGACCAGAAGCTCGGTGGAATTGCCCGGACCGCAGCCGATATCGACGACGCGGCGCGGAAAATCGACCGGCACCTGCGCCACCAGATCCCGCGCCGGCCGCGTGCGCTCATCCTCGAACTTCAGATATTGGGCGGCGGACCAGTCAGCCTTGGACATCGGAACCTCTTTGTTGCCCCGCAGGACGGCCGGATACGCATATGTCGAAAACTGCACAATGTGCCAGACATATCGACACGAATCGTGTCAGTCTTGACAGAAGGGAAAAGTTCCTCTTTTGTTCTATAGCATTTCCCAGGGGGCCACGGTGAACGCCGAAGCGATGAATGCAGCCATCGATTTGGCAAAAAGGACAGCCGGCAAGCGCTTTCACACCGTGCTGGCCGATCCGCCATGGCGTTTTACAAACCGCACTGGAAAAGTTGCTCCTGAGCATCGTCGGTTGTCTCGCTACGAGACAATGACAACCGACGACATCTGCGCCCTTCCCGTGGCAGAGCTAACCTTACAACCTGCGCACCTCTATCTTTGGGTCCCCAACGCGCTTTTGCCGGATGGCCTAACGGTCATGCGCAGCTGGGGATTCGAATACAAATCGAACATTGTTTGGCACAAGGTGCGCAAAGACGGCGGCTCCGACGGTCGAGGCGTCGGCTTCTACTTTCGCAACGTGACGGAGCTTTTGCTGTTCGGCGTGCGCGGAAAAAACGCGCGCACGGAAGCCCCTGGACGCAGCCAGGTCAATTATCTCTCATCGCGCAAGCGCGAGCATTCGCGGAAGCCCGACGAGCAGTACGAATTGATTGAGAGCTGCTCGAAAGGCCCGTATCTTGAGCTTTTTGCCCGCGGCACCAGGCCGAAGTGGACCTATTGGGGCAACCAAGCGGACGAGGACTACAAGCCGACTTGGAAGACATACGCCTACAACTCAGCGGCAGAGCCTGCTGAATGATAGCTGATCATTCATCGCCGACGGCATCGATTATCGGCTGAAGACTTGAAGGATCTTCTCCGAAGCTGACGATCGAATCTGGCAGCCCAATTGTCACGATAGGACAAGGGTTGCCCACTCCTCGGGAAATGCGGTCGTCCAGTTTTCGCCAATGAGTGGTGGCTTCGCCGAATTTATCGGCCACAAATTTGTTCGCGAACGCCTCCCTAAAAGTCACGGGATTCTTCGAACGTTCTATACGTTTCATTATTGCGGCGCGTTGGCGCGCAGTCGGATCGTATCCCCACCGCAGCAAATCATCAAAGGATTGTATTTGCCGCTCATCGAAAAACCGCAGAACCAGATCGAGCATGTTGTCATGCAGTGATCTCCCGCGCGTAACTATTATACCGACAGAAATAGCCCCTTCGGCATGCAGCCGTTTGAAATTCTCAAGGTCTCGATCAAAAAATGGGTCTTTGTTATTCCATTCGATTTCAAGCGCTACTACCGCGTCCGATCCGTTCCGCTGAGGGAGGCGTCGAACGTGGTCCATTTTGTGAGAAATCGCTTCTTTACCGACTCCATTGATCACTTTTTCAATGGTGAAGGTCGTCGTCAACCAACCAGCGGCTGCCAATCCGCGTCGTAGCCGCTGGGTATTCTTCGTTTCGCCGCCGCCTCCAGCAATAATCTCCTCAATCGGGATCGACGCGGCAAGGAGCACATCTTCCAATTCCGCCACGGCATCAGGAAAATCGACCGAAACAATCGCCTCGGCATGCGAATGAAATTCGACCTGAAATCCTTTGGCTGAAAGACGATCGAAAAGCGCCATGTTTTACCGCGTCAGCCGCTTGTGGGTCATGCGGTGCGGAGTCGCCGCTTCGGCGCCCAGGCGGCGCAGCTTGTCCTTCTCATATTCCTCGAAATTGCCCTCGAACCATTCGACATGCGCGTCGCCTTCGAAGGCGAGCATGTGGGTGGCCATGCGGTCGAGGAACATGCGGTCGTGGCTGATGATGACGGCGCAGCCGGCATAGGCTTCGAGCGCGTCTTCCAGAGCGCCCAGCGTTTCGGTGTCGAGGTCGTTGGTCGGTTCGTCGAGCAGAAGCACATTGCCGCCACCCTTCAGCATCTTGGCCAGGTGGACGCGGTTGCGCTGGCCGCCCGACAGGTTGCCGACCTTCTGCTGCTGGTCGCCGCCGCGGAAGTTGAACGACGAGCAGTAGGCGCGGCTGTTGACCTCGTGCTTGCCGAGCTTGATGACTTCGGCGCCGCCGGAAATCTCTTCCCACACGGTCTTGTTCGCATCGAGCGCGTCGCGGCTCTGGTCGACATAGCCGAGCCGCACCGTCTCGCCCTTGCGGATCGAGCCGGCATCCGGCGTTTCCTGGCCCGTGATCATCTTGAACAGCGTCGTCTTGCCGGCGCCGTTCGGGCCGATGACGCCGACGATGCCGCCCGGCGGCAGCTTGAACGACAGGTTCTCGATCAGGAGCTCGTCGCCGAAGGCCTTGTTGAGGCCTTCGACCTCGATGACGAGATTGCCGAGGCGCTCGCTCGACGGGATGACGATCTGCGTGTCGGTCGGCTTGCGGTTCTGCGACTGCTCGACAAGTTCCTCATAGGCCTTGATACGCGCCTTGGACTTGGTCTGGCGCGCCTTGGGCGAGGACTGGATCCACTCGCGCTCGCGCCAGATCGACTTCTGGCGGGCGTCGTCCTCGCGGCCTTCCTGGATCAGGCGCTTGGCCTTGGCGTCGAGATATTTGGTGTAATTGCCCTCGTAAGGGATGCCGCGGCCGCGATCGAGCTCGAGGATCCAGCCGGTGACGTTGTCCAGGAAGTAGCGGTCGTGGGTGATGATCAGCACCGAGCCGGGATAGTCGCGCAGATGCTTTTCCAGCCATTGCGTGGTCTCGGCGTCGAGATGGTTGGTCGGCTCGTCGAGCAGCAAGAGGTCGGGCTGTTCGAGCAGCAGCCGGCACAGCGCCACGCGGCGGCGCTCGCCGCCCGACAGGTTGGTCACTTCGGAGTCAGGCGGCGGACACTGCAGCGCGTCCATCGCCATCTCGACCTGCTGATCCAGGTCCCAAAGATTGAGCCGGTCCATCTCGTCCTGGAGCTTGGCCGACTCGTCCGCCGTCTCGTCGGAATAGTTCATCATCAGCTCGTTGTAGCGCTCGATGATGGCCGTCTTCCTGGCGACGCCGTCCATGACGTTCTCGCGCACGGTCTTGGTGTTGTCGAGCTGCGGCTCCTGCGCCAGGTAGCCGACGGTTGCGCCCTCGGCCAGCCATGCTTCGCCCTGGAACTCCTTGTCGAGCCCGGCCATGATGCGCAGGATCGTCGACTTGCCCGAGCCGTTGGGGCCGAGAATGCCGATCTTGGCATCCGGATAGAAGGACAGGTGAACGTTATCGAGCACCTTCTTGGTGCCATAGGCCTTCGACAGGCCGGACATGTGATAGATGAACTGGCGAGCCACGCGCGCTTTCCCTGGAAACTGAAGTGTCAAGGTGGATGGGGGTTGGGCGCTATGTAGGCGATGAAGCGTCGAACGGCAATCGCTTTCGGCGCGAAACGCGCCAATCCGCACGGATTCGCCGGTTTGCGGCGCCCAAATTCACTCAGGGCTTTTTCGCCGCTCTCGCGATCGTGCGAAATCAGAGCTTAACCATTCGCCTTCAAAACGATGTTAGGTTGGAAATCGCGGCCATGCTGCGGTTTCGGGAAGGATCGGATCGACGACGTGCTGAACGGTGCCCTGCTCCTTGCCGAAGCGGTTCTCTATTTCGGCGCCATGGTCACGCTTTTCCGTTTCCGGCGCCGCATCGGGCTTGGCGTGTTCATCTGCGCGCTCGGCGTCATGCATTTCCTCGAAACCTACCTTGCCAGCGTCTTCTATGTCGCGCTGCCGTTCGGGCTGGTGTCGCCGGGCTCCGCCGTGCTCTTCTCCGGCAAGCTCGTCATGCTGCTTCTGCTCTACATGAAGGAGGATGCGGCGACGGTTCGCCAGCCGATCTACGGCCTGCTGCTTGGCAACGCCGTGATGATCGGGCTGGTGCTGGTCCTGCGCCTGCACGCGATCGCTCCACTTCCAAGCGGCAAGCTTCCCGACATCGCCTTCATCGACGAGATGGGTTGGCTGATGGTCTGGGGCACCTCGCTGCTCTTCGTCGACTCCATCCTGATCATCCTGCTCTACGAGAAGCTCGGCAGCTATCTGCGCGCTAGGCCATTCATGCGCATCCTCGCATCGGTCGCCTGCGTGCTCACCTTCGATCAGGCCGGCTTCTTCACCGCGCTGCATTTCGTCGCCGGCGCGCCGGTCGAGGTCTTCTTCGGCGGCTGGTTCGCCAAGATGGGCGCCGCGCTTGCCTATAGCGGCATGCTCGTCGCCTATCTGAAATGGGTCGAAGACCACGATGTCGCTGTGCCGCGCGGCCTCTCCGACATTTTCGACGCCCTCACCTATCGCGAACGCTACGAAGCGCTGATCAAATATGTCGGCCGCGACGGCCTCACCGGCCTGCTGCATCGCGGCAGTTTCGATGCCGACGGCGAGTCCGCGGTGTCGTCCGCCATCAGGATGGGCAAGCCGCTCAGCCTGCTCATTGTCGACGTCGACCAGTTCAAGTCGATCAACGACAGCTTCGGTCATGCCGAGGGCGACAAGGTGCTGAAATCGATGGCTGCCCTGCTGGCCGAGACCGTCGGCGGCAACGATCAGGTGTTCCGCATCGGCGGCGAGGAATTCGCCGTGCTGACGCAACAGTCGCACGCGCCGGCCAGGCTGCTCGGCGAGACTATCAGGAACGCCACGAAGACCTCGGCGCATACCGGCCGCTACAACATCACCGTGAGTGCCGGCGTCTCCACCGTCAGCGAGACGACGCGCTGTCTTGCCGACATTTTCGCGCTGGCCGACCAGCGCCTCTACAAGGCGAAGTTGAGCGGCCGCGACCGCGTGGTCGGCGAACCTGGCAGCGAGGCTATCATCCTGCAGGCGGCCTCCCGATCAGCCTGACAAAGAACGGGCTGACCAAAATTCTCGCCTATTGAAAACCGATCGCGTCGACCGTGCCCTTCGGGCAACCGGCCTTGGCTGTCGGCGCCGACGCCATCAGGAGATCGGCCAGCTTGCTGTCCGGGCCGATCGGACCGGACAGGCCGAGCGTGATCTCGCCGATCATACGCCTGCCGCTCGACGGATCGACCAGACACGACACGCGTACGCGATCCCCGGCGCCGGGACCGAAAGCCTGGTTGAAGGCGCCGCGGATCGCATCCGATGTCAGCTGCTTGCCGATGTTCTTGTTGAACAGATCGCGCACCGCCGAGGCGTTCACCGCCCGCATCAGGTTCAGCGCATCGGAGAAATAGTCCTGCTGGTTCTTGCCGTAGCAGGTGCCGTGCTTGATCCATTCGTGCCGCTCCAGTTTGGAGGCAGTGCCCGGCATCACCTGGTCGAGCTCGGCACGCGTCTTTGCGTCGAGCTCGACCGGCGGCAGGTCTCCCCAATGCGCCGGATTGTCATTGGCCTTGTCGTTCGCCGAGACCTGGCAATAGAAATTGCCGTTCGGCTGCGGCCACAGCCCATGCAGCGTGAAGTGCGAGGCATCGAACTCGCTCGGGCTCTGTGCCTTGCATTCGGGCTTGCTCGCCTTGGTCTCGCAGAAAGCCGGCTGCCAGCTCAGCGCAAAGACATATTCGGGTTTGCCGGAGGCCACCGCCGACTTGGTCTGACCGGAAGGCGCCGGCGTGGTAGCTGCACTGCCGCCGGTGACGTGGCCGCAGTTGATCTTCACCCAGCGCCGCTCGGGATCGGCGCCCGGCACCTGGATTAGGTAGTGCGTGGGCTCGTCCTTGTTGCCGGCAAGAAGGTCGTAGCTTTTGCCTGTCTCGGTCGAGATGTTGCCGGGGTTTTTGCCGCTCTTGATGGCCTGCGTCGCAGGGCAGGCGCTGTCGGCAACGAACGTGCCGCTCATCTTCACGTCGGCATGCGCCACCCCGGCACCGGCCAGAGCCAGCACCATCGAACCCCATAATGCCCAAACCCGCATCCCGCTCTCCCGGCGATCATTGAACCGTATTGGATACGTCACACTAGAACAGTCGACGTGTCAGAATTGCGATCTTTTTCGCCGCTCGAAAAAACAATCCCCAGCTGAGCGCTTCCCATTGGCATGTTCGCAAGCGCGCTCATCCTCTTGACGCCGGCAAACGCCGCGCCCAACAGTCGCCGAGGGAGCGACACATGCCATTCGACAGAAAGACCAGGCTCGCCTCACCGACCGGGGCCGACCTCAATCTCTATGTGAAACACGCGGAGGCGAAGCCACGCGCCGTGGTCCAGATCAACCATGGACTGGCCGAGCACGCGGCGCGTTATGCCCGCTTTGCCGATTATCTCGCGCCGCGCGGATTCCATGTCTATGCCCATGACCATCGTGGCCATGGCGCGACGAAGGCGCCCGACGCGCCGCTCGGCAAATTCGCCGATAGCGACGGCATCGCCAAGGTGATCGCCGATGTCGAGGCCGTGCACGACCTGATCGCGGCCGAGCATCCCGGCTTGCCGGTGATCGCCTTTGGACATTCGCTGGGCGCCTCGGTGGCGCTGAACTTTGTCCTGCGCCATTCCGGGCGTGTCCATGCCGCCGCGATCTGGAACGGCAATTTCTCGCAAGGCCGGCTCGGGCAACTGGCGCTTGGCATTCTAGGCTGGGAGCGGATGCGGCTCGGCTCCGACGTGCCGTCGCGGCTTCTTTCCAAGCTCACCTTCCAGGCTTGGGGCAAGGCGGTGCCAAATCACCGGACCCTGTTCGACTGGCTGTCGCGCGACCCGGTCGAGGTCGACAAATATATCGCCGACCCGCTTTGCGGCTGGGATGCGTCGGTCTCGATGTGGCGCGACGTAGTCGACATGGCGCTGCACGCCGGCAAGGATTCCAGCTTCACCGGCGTCCGCCGCGACCTTCCTTTCAATCTCATCGGCGGCGAGAAGGACCCCGCGTCGGACTACGGCAAGGCGGTCCATCACCTGGCAACGCGCATGCAGGCAATGGGCTTTTCGAATCTGGTTTCAAAGGTTTACCCGGAAACCCGCCATGAAAGCCTGAACGATATCAATCGCGATGCCGTCATGAATGATTTCGTCGCTTGGGCGGACAGCGTGCTGAAATCCTGATCCGGCTTGGCCCACTGCAAGGGCCGTGACAGGTGCGGCTGCTGTTGATAGAGCCTGCGTTTCCGACCCATTACGGTGATCCATGGCCGAACCTCCGCTGAAAGGCATCCGCGTTATCGAGCTCGCCCGCATCCTGGCCGGTCCCTGGGCCGGGCAGTTGCTCGCCGATCTCGGCGCCGATGTCATCAAGGTCGAGAGCCCCGATGGCGGCGACGACACTCGCAAATGGGGTCCGCCCTTCGTCATGAGCCATGATGGCGAGAACCTGTCGGCCGCCTATTACCACTCCTGCAATCGCGGCAAGCGTTCCATCGCCGTCGATTTCTCCAAGCCCGACGGTGCCGGGACGCTGCGCAAGCTGGTCGCCACCGCCGACGTGCTGATCGAGAACTTCAAGCTCGGCGGTCTGAAGAAATACGGCCTCGACTACGAGAGCCTGAAGGCGATCAATCCGCGCCTCGTCTATTGCTCGATCACCGGCTTTGGCCAGGACGGTCCCTACGCGCCGCGCGCCGGCTACGATTTCATCATCCAGGCCATGGCCGGCATGATGTCGATCACCGGCGAGCCCGGCCGCGAGCCACAGAAGGCCGGCGTCGCCATCTCGGATCTCTTCACCGGCCTCTATTCGGTGATCGCCATCCAGGCAGCACTGCGCCACGCCGAAAAGACCGGTGAGGGCCAGCATATCGACATGGCGCTCTTCGACAGCCAGATCTCGGCGCTCGGCAACCAGAACCTCAACTATCTGATTTCCGGCAAGTCGCCGGTGCAGATGGGCAATGCGCATATGAACATCGCCCCTTACGAGGTGCTGCCGGTCAGGGACGGCCACATCATCCTGGCGGTCGGCAATGACGGCCAGTTCGGCAAGTTCTGCGCGGCGGTCGGGCTGACCGATCTGCCCGCCAATCCGGATTTCGCCACCAACCCCGCCCGCGTCGCCAACCGGGTGAAGCTGCGCGAGCTGATCATCGCGACGCTGAGCACCTGGGACCGCGATCCGCTGTTGGCGAAGCTCGAGGCTGCCGGCGTGCCGGCAAGCCCGATCAACACCATTGGCCAGATGTTCGACGATCCGCAGACCATCGCGCGCGGCATGCGGCTCGATCTCGACGACGGCCACGGCAATCGCCTGCCTTCGGTGCGCGCGCCGATGGTGATGTCGGGCACGCCGCTCGTCTATGAACGTCCCTCGCCGCGCCTTGGCGAGCACACGCAAGAAATCCTTGCCGAATTGGAGAGAGCAGCAAAATGAAAACCGGCGGACAACTGATCGTCGAGGCGCTGGAAGCGAACGGCACCGACCGCATCTTCTGCGTCCCGGGCGAATCCTATCTCGCGGTGCTCGACGCGCTGCATGACTCTTCGATCCGCACCATCGTCTGCCGCCAGGAAGGCGGTGCTGCGATGATGGCCGACTGCCAGGGAAGGCTGACCGGCAAGCCCGGCATCTGCTTCGTCACCCGCGGCCCCGGCGCCACCAACGCTTCGGCCGGCGTCCATATCGCGATGCAGGATTCGGTGCCGATGATCCTGTTCATCGGCCAGGTCGCCAGCCACGCCAAGGAGCGCGAGGCCTTCCAGGAGGTCGACTACAAGCGCTTCTTCGGCGACATCGCCAAATGGGTGGTCGAGATCGACGACGCCGCGCGCATTCCAGAATTCGTGACCCGTGCCTTCGCCGTCGCAACCTCCGGCCGTCCCGGCCCGGTGGTCATCTCGCTGCCGGAAGACATGCTGACCGACGAGGTCGAGGCGCCGGAAGCGCTCCCGCACACGCCGGTCGAGACGCGTCCCGGTGAAGCCGAGCTCGACGCACTGGAGATATTGCTGAGCAACGCCAAGCGTCCCTTCGTCATCCTCGGCGGCACGCGCTGGAACGGGGAAGCGGTGGCGCATATGCGCCAGATCGCCGAGGCCTGGTCGCTGCCGGTCGGCTGCTCCTTCCGGCGCCAGATGCTGTTCGACCATCTGCATCCGAATTATGCCGGCGATGTCGGCATCGGCATCAATCCCAAGCTGGCGGAGCGGATCAAGCAGGCCGACGTCGTGCTTTTGATCGGCGGCCGCCTGGGCGAGATGCCGTCTTCCGACTACACGCTGCTGAAAAGCCCCTACCCCGACCAGGCGCTGGTGCATGTCCACGCCGATGCCGGCGAGCTCGGCCGCGTCTATCGGCCGACGCTCGCCATCAATGCTTCGCCCGCCGCCTTCGTCGAGGCTTTCGCCAGGCGCAGGCCAACGGCCAAGCCTGCCTGGGCGGCCGAGACGGAAAAGGCGCACGCCGCCTATCTCGAATGGTCGACGCCGCCGCAGACCGGCCCGGGCGCCGTCCAGATGGGCCCGATCATGGACTACCTCGGAAAGGTTCTGCCGGAAGATGCCATCCTCACCAATGGCGCCGGCAACTATGCCACCTGGGTGCATCGCTTCTACCGCTCGCGCCGCTTCGGCACGCAGGCGGCGCCCACGTCCGGCTCGATGGGCTACGGCACGCCGGCCGCGGTCGCCGCCAAGTCGCTGTTCCCGGATCGCACTGTGGTTGCCTTCGCCGGCGACGGCTGCTTCCTGATGAACGGCCAGGAGTTCGCGACGGCTGTCCAGTATGACCTGCCGATCGTCGTGATCGTCGTCAACAACGGCATTTACGGCACGATCCGCATGCATCAGGAGCGGGAATATCCAAGCCGCGTCGTCGCCACCACCCTCAAGAACCCTGACTTCGCGGCGCTCGCCCGCGCCTATGGCGGCCATGGCGAGACGGTGGAAAAAACCGCCGACTTCGCACCGGCCTTCGAACGCGCGCGCGCCAGCGGCAAGCCGGCGATCGTCGAGATCAAGCTCGATCCCGAAGCGATCACGCCGACCCGCACGCTGACGCAGATCCGCGACAAGGCGTAAGGCAGCCTGCTGCCTTTCTGCCGGCTGCACGACAAAAGCGGCGGTGAACCGCCCCTTTTGCGTCTTTACATCGCCTTCTCGATCTGGCCGCGGATCTCACCGTCCTTGTTCTTGGCGGTGTGGACGTTGACGTAGTATTTGCCGGCTTCCAGATCGGCTGCCTGCGCGTCGGTCAACGTCGCCGATCCCTTGATCGGGCTCTTCAGCTTCTTGAACGGGATGACCGGGTCCGCGTTTGCGCCCATATCTGCCGGGCCGTGGATGTGGGCAGCCACGGCAGGCCCGCTAAGGCCGGAATATTTGACGTTCCAGCTGAGCTTCTTGCTTGTGGTGTCGAAGGTAAGTGTGGCGGTTCCCTTGCCCTTGGTGGTGACGGGCGGACTCTGCTGACTGCCGTCGAGCGTCGCCTTGTACTTCACCATCTCGGCCATGGCCGGCGATGCAAGAAGGAAGGCGGTCGAAACGGCCAAGGCCGAAAGCATCGGCACGGATAGGATGCGCATGAAGAACCTCCGTTGATTGCAGCATCCTTCGCGGCTCCCCGGCGCGCGGATGCGCCAATCAACGGCTGAGCGGCCCGATGTATCCCGGCGCACACGGTTATTTTACCGCGGGGCAACGAGAAAGGGGCGGTCGCCCGCCCCTTTCCAACTTCCGCGCTGAGAGCGGACCTTACTTGATCGCCTTGTCGGTGATCGCGGTCGTGTAGGCGCCGCTCGCCTCCTTGCTGATGATCTTCTGGTCCAGCAGCGCCTTGGCGGTGCGCTCGTAAGCGGCCGGGATCAGCTTGCCGTCGGCATTGTCGACCAGCTTGGCCACTTCCTTCATCATGAACTTCTGGTGGTTCTCGTCCTGGCCGCCGGCGTCCACGACGATCTCGGCCGCCTCGTCGGTGTTCTCCGTGGCGTATTTCCAGCCCTTCATCGAGGCGCGCACGAAGCGCACCATCTTGTCCTCGAAGGCCGGATCCTTGAGCTTGTCCTCGAGCGTGTAGAGCCCGTCCTCCAGAAGGTCGTTGCCCATCGCGGAGTAGTTGAACACGACCAGGTCTTCCGGCTTGTAGCCGGCGTCCAGCACCTGACCGTATTCATTATAGGTCATCACCGAGATGCAGTCGGCCTGCTTCTGGATCAGCGGCTGCACGTCAAAACTCTGCTTGAGCACGGTCACGCCGTCCGGGCCGCCATCGGTCTTGAGGCCGATCTTGTTCATCCAGGCGTAGAACGGATATTCGTTGCCGAAGAACCAGACGCCCAGCGTATGACCCTTGAAGTCGGCTTCCGTCTTGATCGGGCCGTTCTTGGGGCAGACCAGTTCCATGCCCGCCTTCTTGAACGGCTGGGCGATGTTGACGAGCATCACGCCTTTGTCGCGGGCCGCGAGCGCGCCGCCCATCCAGTCGACGATGACGTCGGCGCCGCCGCCGGCGATCACCTGCTCGGGCGCGATGTCCGGGCCGCCCGGCTTGATGTCGACGTCGAGGCCTTCGGCGTCATAGAAGCCCTTGGCCTTGGCGACATAATAGCCGGCGAACTGGGCCTGCGTGACCCATTTCAGTTGCAGTGTCACCTTGTCGGCGGCCATCGCCTGGAAGGCGGCCAGCGACATGGCGCCGGCCAGAGCAGAAATCAGCAGTCTTTTCATCTTATTACCCTCTGAAGTTAGCACCCAAACCCACCGCCCCTATCCACCTCGGACAGAGGGATGCCAAAACGTGACGGCTCTCTCGATGAGAGCGACCACGCCATAAAAGACCGAACCCGCCAGTGCTGCAACTGCGATTTCGGCCCACACCATGTCGATGTTCATCCGCCCGACTTCCGTCGAGATGCGGAATCCCATGCCGACCACTGGCGTTCCGAAGAACTCCGCGACGATGGCGCCGATCAGCGCCAGCGTCGAGTTGATCTTCAGCGCGTTGAAGATGAACGGCATGGCCGCCGGCAGCCTGAGCTTGAGCAAGGTCGGCCAATAGCCCGATGCATAAGTGCGCATCAGGTCGCGCTCCATATGCCCGGATGCGGCAAGGCCCGCCACCGTATTCACCAGCATCGGGAAGAAGGTCATGATGATGACGACCGCGGCCTTGGACGGCCAGTCGAAGCCAAACCACATGACCATGATCGGCGCCACGCCGATGATCGGCAGCGCCGAAACCATATTGCCGATCGGCAGCAGGCCGCGCCGCAGGAACGGCACACGGTCGGCGAGGATAGCGACGGTGAAGCCGGCGAGATTGCCGACGACATAGCCGATGAGCACCGCCTTGAAGATCGTCTGCCGCACATCCGATCCCAGGATCGGCAGCGAGTTGGCGATCCGCGCGCCGATGGCGCTGGGCGGCGGCAAGAGGATGAACGGGATGCCGGCACCGCGCGTCACCGCCTCCCAGATGATCAGGATCCAGGCGCCGAAGATCGCCGGGATGATCAGGCGCAGCGCGTTCCTTGCGACGCTCCCGCTCGGACGCAACCAGGCGAGCAAGGCAACGCAGCGCCAGGCCAGCAGCCAGGCAGCGGCAAGCAGCAGGAAATAGGGCGCCAGCGCCGTGCCCTCGAAACCGGCTATGCCTTTGACCAAGAGCCAGGCTGCGGCATGGGCGCCGACGAAGAGCACGATGGCCTCAACGACCGGCGTCAGCCTTAAGGTCGAGACCAGCGCCGCAATGAGCAGCAGCCCGATGATCAGCCCCTTGGCGCCCATATAGGGATAGGCCAGCGTTGCGGCCGGCTCCGCCAGCACGGCTGCCTCCGGCTTCGTCATTGCGCCAAGCGCAAAGGCGATGAGACAAAGCAGGATTGCCAGCACCGATTGCCATGATGGCTTCAGCCAATTCATGCCGGCCTCCCGCCCATGGCGCGGTCGACCAGGCGTCCGGCGATGCCCACCACCATCACCAGCAGCGCCGCGACGACGGACCCCGCGACCAGCGCCGACCAGATGTCGATGGTCTGACTGTAGTACGCGCCGGCGAGCAGCTTGGCGCCGATGCCGGCGACGGCACCCGTCGGCAACTCGCCGACGATGGCGCCGACCAGGCTCGCCGCCACCGCCACCTTCATCGAGGTGAACAGGAACGGCACCGAAGCCGGCACCCTGAGCTTCCAGAAGGTCTGCGAGGCGCTGGCGTTATACGTATGCATCAGGTCGAGATGCATGATCTCGGGTGAACGCAGGCCCTTCACCATGCCGACGGCGACCGGAAAGAACGACAGATAGGTCGAGATCAGCGCCTTGGGGATCAGGCCGGTGATGCCGATCGCGGCCAGCACCACGATGATCATCGGCGCCACCGCCAGGATCGGAATGGTCTGCGAAGCAATGATCCACGGCATCAGGCTGCGGTCGAGCGTCGCCACATGCACGATGCCCACCGCAATCAGGATGCCGAGAGCGGTGCCGAAAGCAAAGCCGAGCAGCGTCGACGACAGCGTCACCCAGGCGTTGTAGACCAGGCTGCGGTTCGAGGTGACGGACCGCAGGAAGGTGTTTTGGAAGAAATTCACCGCCACCTGATGCGGCGCCGGTAGCGTCGGCTTCGGCTGCGACAGCGTCTTGCCGATGAACTCGACGATACCCGGCGTCTCATTGGCACGGCGGTCGAGATCGCGCTGGAACGGCGCGTTGAGGATGACGGCGAAGACATACCAGAGCACCACCACGCCGGCGAGGATGCTGGTGACGGGGATGATTTTCGAGCGGAAGGTGTCCATCTAGCGCTGCCCTTCTCCTCTCCCCCACGGGGAGAGGGTGGCCGGAGCGAAGCGAAGGCCGGGCACGTTCGACTGGAGTGCTGCGGCGCGGGTATTTTTCGTCATCCTAGGGCGGAGCAAGGAGCGAAGCGACGCGGCGCAGACCCTAGGATCCATTCCGTTACTTCTGAGCTCCGCAACGTTCCAGAATACAGCTCCCTGCGCCACGCTCTGCTCGTCGGGTATTCTGAGCCGCTTACGCCCTTCGACCAGCATTACGGAATGGATCCTAGGGTCTGCGCTCCGCTTCGCGTCGCTACGCCCTAGGATGACGAAATCGCGATGGCCGGCTTCTTTAACACGCGGGGTGGCGCGCCTGTTCCGCCCTAGGATGACGAAGGCGCGAGTGGCCGTCCCCTCACCCGGCCGCTGCGCGGCGACCCTCTCCCCGGAGGGGAGAGGAGAGAGCTCATCCTCCCGCCCCTCAATCATCATAGCTGTGCCCTGCCCTCAAGCCATCCCGCACCCGTGCGGCGATCGCCAGGAATTCAGGCGTCTCGCGGATGTCGAGCGGCCGCTCTCTCGGCAGCGTCGATTCGATGATGTCGGTGACGCGGCCTGGCCGCGGCGACATCACGACAATGCGCGTCGACAGATAGACCGCCTCGGGTATCGAATGGGTGACGAAGCAGATCGTCTTGTTGGTCCGCGCCCAGAGATCGAGGAGCTGCTCGTTCAGATGGTCGCGCACGATCTCGTCAAGCGCGCCGAACGGCTCGTCCATCAAGAGCAGGTCCGCATCGAAGGCTAAAGCACGCGCGATCGAGGCGCGCTGCTGCATGCCGCCGGAAAGCTGCCAGGGGTATTTCTTCTCGAAGCCGGAAAGGTTGACCAACTCCATCGTGCGCTTGATGCGCTCGGCCTGCTCGACCTGGCTGAGGCCGATGATCTCCAGCGGCAGCGCCACGTTGCGCTCGATCGTGCGCCACGGGAACAAGGCCGCCGCCTGGAAGACATAGCCATAGGCGCGTTTCTCGCGCGCCTGCTCCGGCGTCATCCCGTTGACGGAGATCGTCCCGGAGGTCGCCTTCTCCAGATCGGCGATGACGCGCAGCAAGGTGGTCTTGCCGCAGCCGGACGGGCCAATGAAGGAAACGAATTCGCCCTTGCCGATGGTCAGATCGACGTCGGAGAGCGCCTGCACCGGACCGTCATTGGTCTGAAAAGTGAGGCCGAGCTTGCTTGCCGAAACGACGGCTGGCGGCTGTTCGGTCATTGGCTGCAGCCTGCCTTTTGCAGCCGCCGCCGCGCTGTCCGCAATCCGGTTGATTTTATGATAGCGTTGCTTTCCACTCGTCCTGTCCCACCCGATCGACGCCGCCCGGAGCCTTGCCGATGTCGCCTAAACCCACCTGTCGTCTCGTTCGCCCCGAAAGCACCTATCAGGGCAAGCAGGGGCTGAGCTATTTCGCCGGCATCGCCGCCGAAACCGTCGGCTCCTCCGGCATCTGCATGCATCTTCTCACCATGCCGCCCGGCGCGCGCGCCAAGGCGCACATGCACGAAAGCCACGAGACGGCCATCTACGTGCTCTCCGGCGAAGTCCACACCTGGTACGGCGACCGGCTCGAGCACCACATCGTCGTCAAGGCGGGCGACCTCTTCTACATTCCGGCGGGCGTGCCGCATCTGCCCGCCAATCTGAGCGACGCCCCGTCTTCGGCGGTGATCGCCCGCACCGATCCCAACGAGCAGGAAAGCGTCGTCCTGCTGCCGGAACTGGATGGCCTCGTCGCCTGACCCTGACGGGATCGCCGTCATTTGCATCGCGCGACTTCGCCCATCACATTGCCGTCTTCGTCAGCCACCACCAGCTTCTTCGCATTCTTCGCGCTGCGCTTGATGGTGAACCTGGTCGGCTGTCCCTCTTCGCCTTCAGCCTCGCATTTTGCCGTCACCACCAGCGATCCATCGGCCCGCGCTTGGCGGTCGCTGAAGGTGCAGGCGCTGGCTGCCGTGATCAGTTCCTTGTCGGTCAGAAGCAGCATCTTGTCGGCAGCGACCTGCTGGCCGTTCCGGTTGATGCAGCCATATTTGTCGCCATAGGGCTTGCTGAGGTCTATGCCGGCGGCATGAGCCTGGCCGGCGGCCAGCATCGCGGCCGCCGCGATCGCAAGATGAAGAGCCCGCATGGTCAGACCCCGGTGGCCGGAATGCCGGTTCGCTCGACCTTGCGCGGCGCGGAAATCTCCTTCCAGGTCGACAGCGCCCGGTTGACCGCGGCGTTCGGCTCGCGGGCGACGAACTCGCCATGGCCGGCCTTGGCCTTCACGTCCGCCTCCTCGATCGAGAGTTCGCCGCGCGAGAAGACGAAGCGCGGCAGGCCGGTCACCTCGACGCCTTCGAAGACGTTGTAGTCGATCACCGACTGCTGGTTCTTGGCCGAGATCGTCTTCTTACGCTTCGGATCCCACACGACGATGTCGGCGTCGGCGCCTTCGACGATCGCGCCCTTCTTCGGATACATGTTGAGGATCTTGGCGATGTTGGTCGAGGTCACCGCGACGAACTCGTTCATCGTCAGCCGCCCGGTGTTGACGCCTCTCGTCCATAGAACCGGCAAGCGGTCCTCGAGCCCGCCGGTGCCGTTCGGGATCTTGGTGAAGTCGCCGATGCCGTTGCGCTTTTGGCTGGTGGTGAAAGAGCAGTGATCGGTCGCCACGACCTGCAGCGAGCCGGCCTGCAAGCCGGCCCACAGCGAATCCTGGTGCCACTTGCTGCGGAAAGGCGGGCTCATCACCCGGCGCGCTGCATGGTCCCAGTCCTTGTTGAAATACTCGGTCTCGTCGAGCGTCAGATGCTGGATCAATGGTTCGCCGAACACCCGCATGCCCTTCTGGCGGGCGCGGCGGATCGCTTCGTGGCTCTGCTCGCAGGAGACATGCACGACATAGAGCGGCACGCCCGCCATATCGGCGATCATGATGGCGCGGTTCGTCGCCTCGCCCTCCACCTCCGGCGGGCGAGAATAGGCATGGCCTTCGGGGCCGTTGTTGCCGGCCGCTAAAAGCTTTTGCGAGAGCGCCGCAACCACGTCGCCATTCTCGGCATGGACCAGCGGCAGCGCGCCGAGATCGGCGCAGCGCTGGAACGACGAGTACATCTCGTCGTCGTCCACCATCAGCGCGCCCTTATAGGCCATGAAATGCTTGAACGAGGTGATGCCCCGGTCGACGACTTGAGCCATCTCGTCGAACACCTGCTTGCCCCACCAGGTGATCGCCATGTGGAAGGAATAATCGCAGGACGCTTTCGAGGTCTTGTTGTCCCACATCTGCAGGGCTTCCAGCAGCGATTGCTGCGGCGCCGGCAGGCAGAAATCGACCACCATCGTCGTGCCGCCGGAGAGCGCGGCGCGCGTGCCGGATTCGAAATCGTCGGCCGAATAAGTGCCCATGAAGGGCATTTCGAGATGGGTATGCGGATCGATGCCGCCCGGCATGACATAGCAGCCCGTGGCGTCGAACTCATGGTCGCCGTGCAGGTTGGAGCCGATGGCGACGATCTTGCCATGCTGCATCAGCACGTCGGCCTTCCAGGTACGGTCGGCGGTCACGATGGTGCCGTTCCGGATGACTTTGGTCATATCTGTTCCCCTGTTCTTTCGCGCTTCTTTGCGAGCGGCGTTGCGAGGTGACTGGTCTAGGCGGTCATTCAACGATTCCAGCTGTCTCGACCACCGCATGGAACAGCACATCGGCGCCCGCCGCCGCCCATTCCTTGGAGATGTCCTCGGCCTCGTTGTGGCTGAGGCCGCCGACGCAGGGGCACATGACCATGGTCGCCGGTGCCACCTTGGCCGCCCAGCAGGCGTCGTGGCCGGCGCCGGAGATGATATTCATATGGCTGTAACCGAGCTTTTCGGCGGCTGTGCGCACGCGGCCGACCAGCGTCGGATCGAAGGTCACCGGGTCGAAATGGCCGACCGCCTCGACCGAGCATTTCACGCCAAGCGCCTCGCAGATCTTCGGCGCTTCCTTTTCGATGCGGGCGCGCATGCCGTCGAGCTTGGCCTGGTCCGGCGAGCGGATGTCGACGGTGAAGACCACCGTGCCTGGCAGGACGTTCCGGGAATTGGGCGAGAACTTCACTTGGCCCACCCCGCCGACGGCGCCGGGCTGGTTCTCCATGGCGACCGTCTGCACCATCTCCAGGATGCGCGCCATGGCAAGGCCTGCATTGACGCGCATGTTCATCGGCGTCGAGCCGGTATGCGCTTCCCTGCCGGTCAGCGTGAACTCCAGCCACCACAGGCCCTGGCAGTGGGTCACCACGCCGATTTGCTTGTTCTCGGCTTCGAGGATCGGGCCCTGCTCGATATGGTATTCGAAATAGGCGTGCATCTTGCGCGCGCCGACCGTCTCGTCGCCCACCCAGCCGATCCGCTTCAGCTCATCGCCGAAGGTCAGGCCGTCGAGATCCTTGCGGGCATAGGCATATTCCTGGGTGTGCACGCCGGCGAACACGCCCGAGGCGAGCATCGCCGGCGCGAAACGAGCGCCCTCCTCGTTCGTCCAGTTGGTGACGACGATCGGATGCCTGGTCTTGATGCCGAGATCGTTGAGCGAGCGCACCACCTCCAGGCCGGAAAGTACGCCGAGCACGCCGTCATATTTGCCGCCGGTCGGCTGGGTGTCGAGATGGGAGCCGACATAGACCGGCAGCGCGTCCGGATCGGTGCCGGCCCGCGTCATGAACATGGTGCCCATCTGATCCACGCCCATGGTGAGCCCGGCCTCATCGCACCAGGACTTGAACAGCTCGCGGCCGTGCTTGTCGGAATCGGTCAGTGTCTGACGATTGTTGCCGCCGGCAATGCCGGGGCCGATCTTCGCCATCTCCATGATGGAATCCCACAAGCGGTCTGAATTCACTCGCAGATTTTCACCAGGTGCGGCCATTTGCGGTTCCCATTTTCACCAGGGGTCTTGTCGCCCCTTGAGTGGTTTGCATCCTGACCGTATGGTCAGCTTTCAGACTACACAAGCTGACCAAGCGGTCAACGAGAATCTTGGGGGAGACATGAGCGAATCCACCCGTCCCATGCGGCGACAGGACATAAGGCGGGAGAATGAAAAAGCAATTCTGCTCGCCGCCGAAAAGGTGTTTGCGGAAGCCGGGTTCGGCGGCGCCACGATGCAGCTGATCGCCGATCTGGCGGGACTGCCAAAGGCAAATCTCCACTACTATTTCGCCACCAAGGAAGAGCTCTACCGGTCCGTCGTCCAGAACATTTTCGAGATCTGGCTGCAGGCGGCCAATTGCTTCGACGCGGCGCGCGGCCCGGTAGACGGCATCAGCGCCTACATCGACGCCAAGATGGAAATATCGCGTCGCCACCCGGACGGCTCGAAGGTCTGGGCCTCGGAAGTCATGCACGGCGCGCCCGTGCTTCAGGACTATATGGAATCGACGCTGCGCGAATGGACCGACGGTCGCGTCGAGATCATCAGGCGCTGGATCGAGGAGGGCAAGATGGACCCGGTCGACCCGCGTCATCTCCTCTACATGCTCTGGGCCACGACCCAGCATTACGCCGATTTCGGCCACCAGATCGAGACGCTGAACGGCGGCAAGTCGCTCTCCGACCGGCAATGGCGGGAAGCCAAGGAAAACATCAAGCGGGTGATCCTGACCGGCATCGGCGCGCAGCCCGCCTGAACCGCCTTATCCAAGATCGGCGCGCCCGCGCCGACCTCACCTGCTGGGCCGCGGACACCTCCCCTGAAGGTGTCCGCCGGCTTGTCAGTCGATCGACCTCAGCACGTCCCTGACGTGGTCGATCAGCTCGTTGATCTGGCCCTTGGTGATGATCAGCGGCGGCGACAGCGCGATGATGTCGCCGGTGGTGCGGATCAGCGCACCGCGTTCGAACGCTTTGACGAAGGCCGAGAACGCCCGCTTGGTCGGGCTGCCGGCGATCGGCGCCAGCTCGATCGCGCCGATCAGGCCGATGTTGCGGATGTCGATGACATGCGGCTCGCCCTTCAGCGAATGCAGCGCGTCTTCCCAGTAAGGCGCCAGCTCCTCGCCGCGCGTCAAGAGACCCTCTTCCTTGTAGGTGTCCAGCGTGCCGAGCGCCGCAGCGCAGGCGATCGGATTGCCGGAATAGGTGTAGCCGTGGAAGAACTCGATCATGTGCTCCGGGCCGGTCATGAAGGCGTCATGGATCTCCTTCTTGACGAACACCGCGCCCATCGGGATAACGCCGTTGGAGACGCCCTTGGCGGTGGTCATGATGTCCGGCGTGACGCCGAAATAGTCCGCCGCGAACGGCGCGCCGAGGCGGCCGAAGCCGGTGATCACTTCATCGAAAATCAACAATATGCCGTGCTTCGTGCAGATTTCCCGAAGCTTCTGCAGGTACCCCTTCGGCGGCAGGATGACGCCGGTGGAGCCGGCGACCGGCTCGACGATGACGGCAGCGATGGTCGAGGCGTCATGCAGCGCGATGAGCCGCTCGAGATCGTTCGCGAGCTCGGCGCCATGCTCCGGCACGCCCTTCGAGAAGGCGTTCTTGTCCGGCAGATGCGTATGCGGCAGATGGTCGACGCCGCCGAGCAGCGTGCCGAACATCTTGCGGTTGGAGACGATGCCGCCGACCGAGATGCCGCCGAAATTGACGCCGTGATAGCCGCGCTCGCGGCCGATCAGGCGGGTGCGCGAGCCCTCGCCGCGAACGCGGTGATAGGCGATCGCCATCTTGAGCGCGGTGTCCACCGATTCCGATCCGGAATTGGTGAAGAAGACATGGTCCATGCCCTTGGGGGCGATATCGACCAGCCGGTTCGCCAGCTCGAACACGATCGGATGGCCCATCTGGAAAGCCGGCGCGTAGTCGAGCTCGGCAGCCTGGTTCTGGATCGCCTTGGTGATCTTCGGCCGGCAGTGGCCGGCGTTCACGCACCACAGGCCTGCGGTGCCGTCGAGCACCTTGCGGCCGTCGCTGGTGGTGTAGTGCATGTCCTTGGCGGACACGAACATGCGCGGCGCCTGCTTGAACTGCCGGTTTGCCGTGAACGGCATCCAAAATGCGCTGAGATCGTTCGGCGTGACTTTCAGCCGGTTGGACATGACCAGGACTTCCCCTTGTAAGCGTGTTTCGGTGCGGCCAACGCTTGGTCTTTGCTGCGTTTTCGTGCTACGCAAATTTTTGACCGGTTGGACAAACGTTAGCACCGCCTGTCGGCGGTCAGGGGATTACTAGCGGAAATGCGGCATAAAAAGCGCGCTCCACAGCCCAAGGAAAAACTGGTCCAGACAATTGGTCCAGAGAGCCGGCGCGAAGACGGCCGGCCAGGATGACGGCGGCGATGGAAGGCTCCGCTCCCCGCCGCACCCGCATCCAGCAGGAAAAGCGCGAGCTGATCCTCGAGGCCGCGCTCGAAGTCTTCTCCGCCAACGGTTTTCGCGGCTCGACCATCGACCAGATCGCCGAAGCCGCCGGCATGTCGAAGCCCAACCTTCTCTATTACTTCCGCCGCAAGGAAGACATTCACGAGACGTTGATGCAGCGCCTGCTCGACACCTGGCTGGCGCCGCTGCGCGAGCTTGACGACATCGGCGATCCGCTGACGGAGCTCAGAAGCTACATCCGCAGGAAGCTGGAGATGGCGCGCGATTTTCCGCGCGAAAGCCGGCTGTTCGCCAACGAGATCCTGCAGGGCGCGCCGCGCATCAAGCCGATGCTGGAGGGCGAGCTGAAGACGCTGGTCGACGAGAAGGCCGCCGTCATCAAGGGCTGGATGCGCGCCGGCAAGATCGCCCGCACCGATCCCTGGCACCTGATCTTCTCGATCTGGGCGACGACGCAGCACTATGCCGATTTCGACGTCCAGGTCCGCGCCGTGCTCGGCGCCGACCGCGGCGGCGACGGCCGCTTCGAGGACGCAGCGCGGTTTCTGGAGCAGCTGTTCCTGGATGGGCTGAAACCGAAGGGGTAGCGTCGACAAGTTGGCTTAGCAGGTGGGCCCGTATGTGGGGCCAACTTATCCGCCATGTTGTTTTTGCTGACCTTGGATTGGCCGAGGCGCCCATCACTTCGTCATCCACGGGCGGAGCAAGGAGCGAAGCGACGCGGCGCAGACCCGAGGATCCATTCCGTGATCTCGGAGCGCCGCCACTGTCCAGAATCCTGCTCCGCTGCACCCTTCGATCAAGGTAACGGAATGGATCCTCGGGTCTCCACGTCCGCTTCGCTCCCGCTCCGCCCGTGGATGACGAAGCTGGGGGGCTGCCGCCAGCCAGCCTCACGCGCTGCGTTTCTGGACCGATTGTGCATCCAACAATTTCTGCAGCTTCACCACCGAGTTCTGCTCCGCCAGCGGCGTGTAGACGATCAGCCGCATGTCTGAGCCGTCGTCGATCGACAGGCTCATATGCTCGAACGTCATCGCGCCGGCGATCGGATGCCGCAGATGCTTCAGGCCGGAGAGCCGATGCACCACATCGCGCTGCGGCCACCATTCGCGGAACTCGGGGCTTGAGCGCATCATCAACTCGATCAGCCGCTCGAAATCCGGATCGCCGGTGTATTTCGCGCTCTCGGCGCGGAACGCGGCAAGGGTCGCGCGCGCCAGCTGCTCCCAATCCACCAAAAGGTGGCGCCGGTGCGGATCGGTGAACACGCCGTGGATGATGTTGCGGGCATCGCCCTCCAGCAGGCCGTAATCACCGAAAATGGCGACGGCCGCGTCATTCCATGCCAGCACGTCCCAGCGCGGGCCTACGACATAGGCGGGCTGCAGAACCAGGCTCTGCAGCATGTGCAGCAACGGCCCCTCGACCTTTCCCTGCACGATGCGGCGCCGCTCGGGCTGCTGGCGGCCAGCGAGCGTGAACAGATGCCGCTGCTCGGCGGCGTCGAGC
Source organism: Mesorhizobium sp. CA5 (assembly GCF_020165105.1). Lineage (NCBI taxonomy): Bacteria > Pseudomonadati > Pseudomonadota > Alphaproteobacteria > Hyphomicrobiales > Phyllobacteriaceae > Mesorhizobium > Mesorhizobium sp. CA5. The sequence continues at coordinate 227,358 of NZ_JAIUHJ010000007.1, forward strand.
CGCAGCGCCTGGCAGAGAGCCGACAGCACCTCGACCGAAGGCCGCACGTCCCTGCCCTGCTCCAGCCAGGTGTACCAGGTCGTGCCGACGCCGGCGATCATCGCCACTTCCTCACGCCGCAGGCCGGGCGTGCGCCGCCGCGCGCCGCAGGCGATGCCGGCGGTATCAGGCGAAAGTCTCTCGCGACGGGAACGCAGGAAGGCGCCTAGCTCGCGCCGGCGATGATCTTCGGGAGAATGGGCGATAGCATCCATGTGCCTATTATAGCAGTACCGATACCAGGATAAAGTTTGAACTGTTTGAGATGCGCGCCGTGTCCCATCTTTCCGTTCAGAGCAGCACAAGGAGGCTCTGAAACATGGAACTCAAGGATAAGACTATTCTCGTCACCGGCTCGACCGACGGCGTCGGGCGCGTGGTCGCCGAGCGGCTCGGTGCCGGCGGCGCCCGGCTGCTGGTGCATGGCCGCGACGAAAGCCGCGGCAAGACGATCGTAGCCGCCATAGAGGCAAAAGGCGGCAAGGCGGAATTCCTCGCCGCCGACCTCGCTTCGCTTGCCGAAGTGCGCCGTCTCGCCGAAGCGGTGCGCGCCAGGACCGATCGGCTCGAAGTCCTGATCAACAATGCCGGCGTCGGCACCGGCGGCCAGGCCGCCAGCCGGCAGGTCAGCGCCGACGGCTACGAGTTGCGCTTCGCCGTCAACTATCTCGCCGGTTTCCTGCTGGCGTCGGAGCTCTTGCCGCTCATCAAGGCAAGCGCGCCGGCGCGCATCGTCAATGTCGCCTCGGCCGGCCAGCAGGCGATCGACTTCGACGACGTGATGCTGACGCATGGCTATAGCGGCGTGCGCGCATACTGCCAGAGCAAGCTGGCGCAGATCCTGTTCACAATCGATCTGGCGGAGCAGCTCGACGGCACCGGCATCACGGTCAATGCTCTGCACCCGGCAAGCTACATGGACACAACGATGGTGCGGCAGGCCGGGGTCACGCCATGGAGCTCGATCGAGACCGGGGCCGACGCCATTCTCAACCTGGCAACATCGCCGGCGCTCGAAGGCCGCAGCGGCCGTTACTTCGACGGCCAGCGGGAGTCGCGCGCCGACGCCCAGGCCTATGACGAGAAAGCCCGCCGCCGGTTGCGCGCGCTTAGCCTCGAGCTGATCGGACAATCTTCCGCAACATCCAGGGAAAAGCATTCATGAACGAGACTATCGAACATTGCGTCATCATCGGCGGCTCGTCCGGCATCGGCCTTGCCACGGCCAAAAGGCTGGTCAGCCCCACGATGAAAGTGACGATCACCGGCCGTAACGAGGAGAAACTCAAAGGCGCATGGAAGACGCTTGGCGCCACCGTCGGCAAGGCAGCGTTCGATGCCACCAAGCCGGACGAGGTCCGGAATTTCTTCGAGCGCCTCGGGCCGTTCGATCACCTTGTTCTCGCCGCCAGCGGCGGCAAGGGACTGGGACCGTTCGCGACACTCGACCTCGCCGACATCGGCAGCGGCGTCGATGAAAAGATCCGGCCGCAACTCTCCTGCCTGCAGGCGGCCCTGCCGACCTTGAATAAAGCTGGATCGGTGACTTTCATCTCGGCCGTGTCGGCGCAGATCGCCGCGCCCGGCATCGCTGGCATCGGCGCCATCAACGGCATGCTCTTGACCGTCGCGCCGATCCTCGCCGTCGAGCTGAAGCCGCTGCGCGTCAATGTCGTGGCGCCCGGCGTCATCGACACGCCCTGGTGGGATTTTTTGCCGAATGACCAGCGGCAGGCGGTGTTTGCCGAATATGCCGGCAAGACGCCGGTCGGCCGTATCGGTCGCGCCGAGGACGTCGCCGAAGCGATCGCCTTCCTGGTCTCGAACAGCTTCATGACCGGCCAGGTGCTGACCTGCGACGGCGGCCTGCGCTTTGCTGCGTGAACAGGCGCGCGGATCTCTTATCCGCGCGCCAAGCCGTTCGATCAGGCGGCCTTGGCGGCCGGCATCGGATGAATGGCGTGGAACGGAATGCACAGCCGGTTCCAGGTGTTGATCATGCCGAGCGCGACCGAGAGCTTGACCAGTTCCTCTTCCGAGAAATGCTCGAGCGTGCGGGCGTAGAGCTCGTCCGACACGCCATTGTCGGCGATCAGCGTCACCGCCTCGGTCCATGCAAGGGCGGCGCGCTCGCGCTCGGAAAACAGCGGCGATTCCTTCCAGGCCGCGACGAGATAGAGCCGGGTTTCGCTCTCGCCGTCGCGCCTCGCCTCACGGCTGTGCATCTCCACGCAGTATGAGCAGCCATTGATCTGCGACGCCCTGAGCTTGATCAGATGCAGCAGGCTCACTTCCAACCCGCATTCGTCGACGGCCTTGTTGAGCGCCGACACCGCCTTCATGATTTCCGGCGCCTTGGCAAAGAACTGCAGTCTCTGTTTCATCGTCTTTTCCTTCCGGGTTTTTGGTGGGTTAGAGGTTCAAATCTGCTTCGGTGAAGCGGATTTCTGGGGCCGCTGGTGGCGCTCGACGAAGGCGCAACTCGCGGCATAGGATCGCGGATCGCCTTCGGCCGCGTACTCCGCCACGATGTCGGACAGCTTCACTTCGGCGAGCGCCGCTCGATACGCGCGCTCGGCCTTGAGCATCGCGGCATTGATGCCGCAAGGTTTCACATAGGCCGAGGCGTCGAGCTTGACCGGGCCGCGCTGGCGGATCTCGCCGCAACGGAAGGCGGGCTCCCTGCCCTCCACTGCAAGCACAATGTCGAGCAGCGTGATGCGCTCGGCCGCCCGCGCCAACCTGTAGCCGCCCGCCGGCCCCGGCACCGATTCCATGATGCGCGCCGCCGTGAGCTGATTGAGATGTTTCAGGAGATAGCTCGGCGACAGACCAAATTGCTCAGCCAGCGCCGCGCCCGGCATGGTGCTGTTGCCATCGACGCTGGCCAGCGTCGCCGCGCAATGGATTGCCGCCTCAACGCCATCGCCGAGCTTCATCGTGCCGATCTCCTAATCATGGATATCTTTTATCATGGATAATTTTTATCTGCAATAGAAAAATGAAGGTTGCCCGCCGATTCGCAATGACAGAGTGAGGGAGAATTGGCGCTTCGCGGGACTTGGGTTCCTCGCACCCCGCAAAGCGGGGGAGAGGTGGCCCGGCGAAGCCGGGATGGAGAGGGGGACGCCTTCTGTGAAGCCAATACCGGTCAGGGACTAGGCGCAAGAAAGATAAAAGACAATCACGGGCCTCAGCGGTGTGCAACCGCCGCGAAAGCCCCTCTCCGTCCCGGCTTCGCCGGGCCACCTCTCCCCACTTCGTGGGGCGCGGAACCCAAGCTTTATTCCGCGGCCACCTTGGCCATCGGATTGTTGGGGTGCGTCGTCCAGTTGGCGTAGACCGGCGACACCGGCAAGCCGGTGCGCTGGTCCAGCACGCCGGCGGCCAGCGGCTGCATGGTGATGCAGCCCTCCACCGGACAGACATTGACGCAGAGATTGCAGCCGACGCATTCGGCTTCGATCACCTCGAAATGCCTGACACCGTCGACCATGCTGGTGATCGCCTGATGCGAGGTGTCCTCGCAGGCGATGTGGCAGCGGCCGCATTTGATGCAGGCATCCTGGTCGATATGCGCCTTGGCGACATAGTTGAGGTTGAGATACTGCCAGTCGGTGACATTGGGCGTGGCACGGCCAATGATGTCGGAGAGCGAGGCGTGACCCTTCTCGTCCATCCAGTTCTCCAGCCCTGCGATCATCTCCTGCACGATCTTGAAACCATAGGTCATCGCCGCCGTGCAGACCTGCACGTTGCCGGCGCCGAGCGCCATGAATTCGGCGGCGTCGCGCCAGGTGGTGATGCCGCCGATGCCTGAGATCGGCAGGCCATGCGTTTCCGGATCGCGCGCGATCTCGGCCACCATGTTCATGGCGATCGGCTTCACCGCCGGGCCGCAATAGCCGCCATGCGAGCCCTTGCCGTCGATGGTCGGCTGCGGCGCGAAATTGTCGAGATCGACGCCGGTGATCGAGTTGATGGTGTTGATCAGCGACACAGCATCGGTGCCGCCGGCATGTGCGGCCCGCGCCGGCTTGCGGATGTCGGTGATGTTGGGCGTCAGCTTGGTGATGACCGGCATGCGCGTGTACTGTTTGCACCAGCGCACGACCATCTCGATATATTCCGGCACCTGGCCGACCGCCGAGCCCATGCCGCGCTCGCTCATGCCGTGCGGGCAGCCGAAATTGAGCTCGATTCCGTCGGCGCCGGTCTCCTCGACCAGCGGCAGGATCGCCTTCCAACTCTCCTCCACGCACGGCACCATGATCGAGGCGATCAGCGCTCGGTCCGGCCAGTTCATCTTCACCTGCTTCATCTCGCGCAGATTGGTCTGCAGGTCGCGGTCGGTGATCAGTTCGATATTGTTGAGGCCAAGCAGGCGGCGGTCGGCGCCCCAGATAGCACCGTAGCGCGGGCCGTTGACGTTGACGACCGGCGGGCCCTCCTCGCCCAGCGTCTTCCATACCACGCCGCCCCAGCCGGCCTTGAAGGCGCGCTCGACATTGTAGGCCTTATCAGTCGGCGGCGCCGAGGCCAGCCAGAACGGGTTGGGCGATTTGATGCCGACGAAATTGTTGCGGATATCTGCCATGCTCATGCCCTCCCGTTAGAGGTCAGTGCCCGGTGGATGCTCTCGGCCGCGTCGCGCCCTTGCGCCACCGCCGAGACAGTCAAATCGTCGCCGCCGAAGATGCAGTCGCCGCCGGCCCAGACCTTGGCCAGCGAGGTGCGGCCTTCGGCATCGACCTTGATGCGGCCGCCTTCGAGCTCGATCTGTTCCGCGCTGCCGTTGAGATGCGCCGGCACGAAGCTCTGGCCGATCGCCTTGAACACCTGGTCGGCATTGAGCCGCAGCGTCTCGCCGGTGCCGACAAGCTTGTCGCCGCTCATGGCGGTGTATTCGAGCTCGATGGCCGACACCTTGCCGTTCTCGGCAATGACGCGCTTCGGCTGCAGCCAGTGGCGGATGGTGACGCCATTGGCGGCGGCCAGATCCTGCTCGAACTCCGAAGCATTCATGTGCTCCTGGCCGCGCCGGTAGCAGATCGTCACCTCTTCCGCGCCGAGCAGCTTCGACTGCACCGCGGCGTCGATCGCCGTCATGCCGCCGCCGATGACGACGACGCGCCGGCCGACCGGCAGGCTGGAAAGATCGCTCGCCTGGCGCAGTTCGGAGATGAATTCCACCGCGTTGGCGACGCCGTCGGCGTCCTCGCCATCGGCGCGCAGCGCGTTGACGCCGCCAAGCCCCATGCCGAGGAAAACCGCATCATAGTTGCGGATCAGGTCGGCAAGCTGGAAGTCGCGGCCGAGCGCCTTGCCGTTCTGGATGTCGATGCCGCCGATCGCGGTGATATAGTCCACTTCCGCCTGGGCGAAATCGTCGACGCTCTTATAGGCGGCGATGCCGTATTCGTTGAGCCCGCCGGCCTTCGGCCGCGCCTCGAGGATGGTTACGTCATGGCCGTGGCGGGCAAGCCGATGCGCCGCCGCCAGCCCCGCCGGGCCGGCGCCGACCACGGCGATGCTCTTCCCGGTCGGTTCGGCGCGCTTGTAGAACTGCTTGTTCTCGCTCATGGCGACGTCGGTGGCATAGCGCTGCAGCCGGCCGATCTGCACCGGCTTGCCTTCGGCCACCTCGCGCACGCAGGCCTCTTCGCACAGCGTCTCGGTCGGGCAGACGCGGGCGCACATGCCGCCGAGAATATTCTGGTCGAAGATCGTCTTGGCCGAACCCAGCGGATTGCCCGTCGCGATCTGCCGAATGAATAGCGGGATGTCGATCGACGTAGGGCACGCGTTCATGCACGGCGCGTCGTAGCAGAAGTAGCAGCGATCGGACTCGACCAGCGCCTCGTGATGATCGAGCGGCGGATGTAGGTCGGAAAAATTGTCGGCATATTGCTCGGAAGACAGCCGGCCGCCGGCAATGCCTTCGATGAAATGACCAGTCGCCATTCCAGTTCCCCTTGTTGTCGTTTTGGGGAAGGCTAGCACGTTTTATTTTTTTATCAATTGGTCAATTTTCGGCCAAGCCACTGTATTGTTTGCGCAAAAACATGATTAATGTAGTCATGTTATAGCCGGCTCGGCAACCTTTGCTGTGTCATGGCTTGTGACGCTGTGGCCATGGATGGACCGGATCTCGTCCGCCACCAGTTCCTGCAGCCGCCACAGATTGCGGTCATGGATGCCAAAGGTCTCGAGGTGGCTGACGGTGTTGTAGAGATATTCGGCGCCGGAGCCGACATGGCCGCAGGCGCGTGCCAGTATCTTCGCCACGCTTTCCAGCGGCTGCCCGAGCGAAGTGCCCTTGCCGGTCACGCCGACCCAGAAGCCGAGCGCCCGCAAAGACCCTTGCGCCGTTCTTACCGGAACCCAGCGGACCGAGCTGACGCTTTCGTGGTCGTCGATTTCACGCCGCAGCAATCGCTCGATCTGGGCTGGTTTCGCGCCCTCCGGCAAACGATAGATGACCCCGTCGCAGCGCCCGCCCCGTTCCAGCGCCATCATCAATCCAGGCTGCTCGCGGCTACCGCGCCAGCGCTTTATGTCGAGGCAGAACGATCGATGCCAGCCATGCGCGGCCGCGCGCCTTTGCTCGACCGATTCGAAGGCCGGCTTCCAGATCAGCGAGCCATAGGCGAACACCCACAGCGGACCGTCGTCGGCTTCGCCGGACAGGCGCATAGCAAGCGTCCGGAAATCATCATCGCTTAGCTGTGTCCAGCTGCCATCGGGACCAGGGTCGACCTCGTCGCGATGGCACAAGGCCACGAGCTCAGGCGTGAGTGACATTCGACGCATGAAGACAGCCCCCTCTTTGAGGCCAGCAAAGTCGAAAAGCGCCGGATACGCAAGATCGTGGGCCTAATGCATGTCACCGAGAAGTGTGCAGCGGTTCTGGGTGACAACGACATGCATCAAGACAAGGACTCAAAGCGCGCCGCCTGAATCCGTTTCAGCGCGACGCGATTTAAGCCGCTTGCCGTCCTCGAATTCTGGCCCAGATGTCGGATTCCTGTCGTCAGGATCGTCCTAGGGTGTGTTGAGATTCAGGTCAGGCCGCGCCGAAACGGGGGGTTTCGAGAACCGGAGCGGAGCGTACTCAAGTACGTGAGCACCGGAAGCGCAGGAAACCGCCGTTTGCAGGCCGGCATCACCTGGACATCAACATACCTTAGGATGGATCGAACAACGATCGCTGCCCGAACCGGTGAGGAGACCGACCATGCCGAAATCCCCGCAACCTTTCTTCTGGTACGAGTTGATGACCACCGACCTCGACGCCGCCGAGGCTTTCTACACCGCCGTTGTCGGCTGGCGGGCCGAGCCCTTCGACAAGGCGCCCGGCATGCCCCGCTACATCGTCGTGAACTCCGCCATGCGCGGCGTCGGCGGGCTGATGACGATGCCGGAAGAGCCCGCCAAGATGGGCATGCCGCCAGCCTGGATGGGCTACATCTACACCAAGGATGTCGACGCCTCGACGCAAGCGCTCAAGGACGCCGGCGGCGCCGTCCACCGCGCACCGGACAACATTCCGGGCGTTGGCCGCTTCGCGGTCGTTGCGGACCCGCAAGGGGCTTCCTTCATGTTCCTGCAGCCTAATCAGGCCGAGCAGCCGCCGGTGCCGGCGACCACGCCCGGCCATGTCGGTTGGCATGAGCTCTACACATCGGACTGGAAAGCCGCCTTCGATTTCTATTCCAGCCAGTTCGGCTGGGAGAGCGCCGGCCAGTTCGACATGGGCGAGATGGGCATCTACCAGACTTTTGGCGCCGGCCCCGAATCCGGCGGCGGCATCATGAACAAGCCGCCGCAGATCCCGGTTCCCGTCTGGCAGTTCTATTTCAACGTCGACGCCATCGACGCCGCCGCCAAGCGCGTCACCGACAATGGCGGCAAAGTCATCATGGGTCCGATGGACGTGCCGAGCGGCCAGTGGATCATCCAGTGCCAGGACCCGCAAGGCGCGCATTTCGCGCTGCTGGCACCGGTTCGGTAATAGCACCACTCGGCGGGCTGGCGCTGGATCATTCCGGCGTCAGCACCGCCAGCTTCAGATCGGCTTTCTTGGCGCCGCTGAGCTGGACGACGGCCGCTCCGCCCTGGAGCTTGAAACGCACGCTTTTACGAATGCCCGGGCAGGCCTTCACGCCGCTGAAAGCCGCCGATTTCACGATCTTGCCATCCTGCACGACATCGATCCAAGCCTCGTCGGACAAGCTGAACTGCAGCTCGCCTTCAGGCGGCACCGTCACATTTGCCGTCGCGCCGAAGGTGCCGGCTTTCGGTGCACGGTCAGGCGGCACTTCAAAGCTGACCGTGTCGACAGCCGCGAGCGAGAAATCCACCGCTTGGCCGACCGTCAAGGTGGCGCCGGACTGGGCGGCGGGCGCGGCCGGAAACAGGGCCTGCTCACGTTCAACCGGCCATTTGAAGGCGTCGCAGCCGGTGTCTGCGGCTGCGGCGAAGCTGGTGCCCGCAAGGATTGCGAATAGGCTGATGACGACTTTTCTCATGGTTAAGGGACCTGCCTGGTTTGATGCGTCACCCTTAGTAATACAACCATAAGGATATGTATGCAACCATAGAGAGAAGAAATATGGGGATTGAAGTCATTTCCACTCACCGATTGTTGATGGCAGGCCATGGGAAGTGAGTGGTCCGTCGCCGGGCGATAACTTAAGGCCCGAGCGGCGTACAATGGAGTTTTAGATGAAGCTTTTCGAAAGCCTTGCCCAGTACCGTCCGCAAGCGTTGGGCGTGTTGCGCATCATGACCGCCTTGCAGTTCATCGAACATGGCTCGCAGAAGCTGTTCAACTTCCCGGCCGCTGCCGAGCCACATGCCCTCACCGGGTTGACGACGGCTGCCGGCATTCTCGAATTCGCCGGCGGCATCCTGCTGGCGCTCGGCCTCTTCACCCGCCCGGTCGCTTTCCTCCTGGCCGGCGAAATGGCGATCGCCTATTTCATGGCGCACATGCCGCGCGACTTCTTCCCCGTCAACAACGGCGGCGACTCGGCGATCTCCTTCTGCTTCATCTTCCTCTATCTGATCTTCGCCGGGGCCGGCGCCTTCGCGCTGGATAACCGCCGCAGCGCCTGAAGCATCGAAGGGTGCGCGCCTGGAGGCTTTTTGTTTTGACGCAATTCCGGATCGGAAACCGCTTCGCACTTTTCCTGGAATTGCTCTAGAGCATGATCCCGAAAAGTGGGAACCGGTTTTCGGAAAAGATCATGCTCCAACAAAGAGTTAGAGCAGGATGACGATTCAACGAAACGTCATCCTGCTCTAGCCGCGCATCCGCTCGAAATTGGCGTCGAACAGCGGCGCCGCCTGGATGCGCGCCGCATGGCGCTTGCCGAGGATCTCGATCTCGAAACCGTCCGGTCTGTCGGCGATCTCCTTGGGCACATAGCCCATAGCGACCGACTTCTTCGAGTGATGCGCATAGCCGCCCGAGGTGACCCAGCCGCGCACAACGCCGTCATGCCAGATCGCCTCGTCGCCGATCACATCGGCATCGGTGGCGTCGACGATGAAGCTGCGCAGCCTGAGCTTGCCGCCGTCTTTGCGCTCGGTAAGTGCTGCTTCCTTGCCGATGAAATCAGCCTCCTTGCCATAGGCGACGAAGCGGTCGAGCCCGGCCTCAAGCGGCCCATAGATCGGCCGGTACTCGCGCGCCCATGAGCCATAGTTCTTCTCGAGTCTCAGCGCATTGAGCGCGCGCGAGCCGAACAGGCCGATGCCTGACGCTTCGCCCGCGGCCAGCAGCGCCTGGTATGCGGCGCGCTGATATTCGGGCGCCACCCAAATCTCGTAGCCGAGATCGCCGGTGTAGCTGACGCGGCCTACCAGGCACGGTGCCATGCCGATATCCACCCGCGCAGCCGCCATGAAAGGGAACGCCGCGTTGGAGACATCGGCACGGGTGACCTTGGCGAGCACTTCCCTGGCCTTCGGCCCGGCGATCGCAAGGCCGGTGAGCTTCTGCCCCAGCGCCTCGATCCGCACCGAGCCGTCCTTCGGCAGATGCGCCTCGAACCAGCGCATGTGGTATTGCTCGGCGATGCCGGAGCCGGCGATGAACCACTCTGCGTCGTCGATGTTGGCCAAAGTGAAATCGCCGATGAGTTTGCCGTCGTCCTTCAGCATCGGCGCCAGGGTCATGCGGCCGCGCTTTGGCAGCCTGCAGGCAAGCATGCGGTCGAGCCAGGCGGCCGCGCCCTTGCCCGTCACCTTGTATTTGGCGAAGTTCGAAATCTCCGACAGGCCGACGCCGTCGCGCACCGCTGCGACTTCCTTGGCGACATGGCCGAAGTCAGTCGAACGCCGCCAGGAAAACTCGTCCTTGACGCCATCCGGCGCATACCAGAGCGGCACTTCGAGCCCATAGGACACGCCCCATTGCGCGCCCTTGGCCGACAGCGTGTCATAGACCGGCGTCGTCTTCAGCGGCCGACCGGCCGGCAGTTCCTCATTCGGGAAGCGGATCGAGAAACGGCGCGAATAATTCTCGCGCACCTTGGCGTTGGTGTAAGCCATCGTCGCCCAGTCGCCGTAGCGCGCCACGTCCATCGCCCAGATGTCGGCGCCCGGATCACCCTCGATCATCCAGTTCGAGAGCGCGAGCCCCACGCCGCCGCCCTGGCTGAATCCTGCCATGACGCCGCAGGCGACCCAGAAGCCCGGCAGGCCGCGCACCGGGCCGACCAGCGGATTGCCGTCCGGCGCAAAGGTGAAGGGGCCGTTGATGATCTGCTTGATGCCGGTTTTCTGGAAAGCGGGGAAATGGCGGAAGCCGACTTCGAGCGACGGCGCAATGCGGTCGATGTCCGGCTCCAGGAGCTCATGGCCGAAATTCCAGGGTGTCTGGAACTCGGACCAGACTTTGTTGGCCTTCTCGTAAGTGCCCATCAGCATGCCGCCGCGCTCCTGGCGCAGATAGAGCTCGCCGTCGAAGTCCACGGCATGAATGATCTCGGTGCCGGTCTTCTTGTTCCAGTCGGCGACCTCCGGCATGTCCTCGGTGATCAGGTACATGTGCTCCATGGCCAGCACCGGCAGCTCGAGCCCGACCAGGCGGCCGACCTCCCGCGCCCACAGCCCGCCGGCATTGACGACATGCTCGGCGATGATATCACCCTTGTTGGTGATGATCCGCCACAGCCCGTCGGGACGGCGCACGATGTCCTCGACCTTGGTGAAGCGCTCGACCTCAGCCCCCAGTTTCCGCGCCGCCTTGGCATAGGCATGCGTCACGCCGGACGGGTCGAGATGGCCGTCCTCCTTGTTGCGGACGGCGCCGACAAACTGGCTGGGATCGATGAGCGGCATCAGTTCCGCCGCTTCCTTGGCCGATATCACTTCGAGGTCGATGCCGAGATAGCGGCCCTTGGACACCATGCCGCGCAGCCAGTCGAGCCGCGCTTCGGTCGCCGCCAGAAGCACGCCGCCGGTGAGGTGCACGCCGGTGGCCTGCCCCGACAGTTCCTCGATCTCCTTGTAGAGCGAGATCGTGTATTTCTGCAGCTTGGCAACATTGGGGTCGCCGTTGATGGTGTGCATGCCTCCGGCCGCATGCCAGGTCGACCCCGACGTCAGTTCGTCGCGCTCCAAAAGCACGACATCGGTCCAGCCATGGCGGGCAAGATGGAACAGCACCGAGCATCCGACGACGCCGCCGCCGATGACCACGACCTTTGCATGCGACTTCATGGACTTTTCTCGTTGGTTCAGTGAGTTGAGAGATTGAAATGAATCAGGATGGGAAGCTGTTCCCTCACGGCTCACCCTGCCCGATCGCTTCCTTGCGGCGCGCCATATAGGCTTCGAGCGCCTCGCGCACCGCGGGATCCATGGCCGGCTGGACATATTCCTCCAGCGCCTTCTTCCACAGCCGCGTCGCGCGCGCCGTCGTGTCGAGCGCACCCGCCTCCTGCCAGGCCTCGTAATTCTGCCAGTTGGAAAGCATCGGCTGGTAGAAGGCGGTGGCGTAGCGCTCCAGCGTGTGCGGTTCGCCGAAGAAATGGCCGCCGGTCGGCACCGCGCCCAGCGCCTCGACCGCAAGCTCCGCCTCGTCGACGACGATCGGCCGCAGGAACTCCATCATGTGCTGGATCATCTCGACATCGATGATGAGCTTTTCGAACGACGCCGTCAGCCCGCCTTCCTGCCAGCCGGCGGCGTGGTAGACGAGATTGCCGTGGCCGAGCACCGCGCCCCACAGCGCCATCATCGTCTCGTAGGCGCCCTGCGCATCGGCGGCATTGGAGGCCGAGCCAGGCGTCGTGCGGTAAGGCAATTTGTAACGCCGCGCCAACTGCCCGGAAGCGATGTTGGCCTTGGTGTTCTCCGGCGTGCCGAAGGCGGGCGCGCCCGATTTCATGTCGACATTGGAGGTGAAGGCGCCATACATCACCGGCGCGCCCGGACGCACGAGCTGCGTCAGCGCGATGCCGAACAGCGCCTCGGCATTCTGCTGCGCCAGCGCGCCGGCCAGCGTTACCGGGCTCATCGCCCCCATCAGCGTGAACGGCGTCACCGCCACCGACTGGCCGTATTCGGCCATGGTCATCAGCCCTTCGGCCATCATCTCGTCGAAGCGGCGCGGCGAGTTGACCGAAATGATGGTGGTGACACCGGGGTCCTCTCCCATCTGCTCAAGCGTCAGCCCGCGCGCGATCGCCATCATCTCGATGCCGTCTAGCGCCCTGCCCCGCCCGATCGCCGAGACGTGGAAGCATTTGTCGGTCAGCGTCAGATTGGCGAAATAGGTATCCATATGCCTGGTGTTCGCCGGCAGCTCGACCGGGGCGCAGACCTGGTTGCCAAGCATGTGGATGCAGTTGAAATGCTGCGCCAGCCGGACGAGGTCCGAGTAGTCGGCAAGGTTGCCGGCGCGGCGGCCGCGTTCCATGTCATGCACATTGGGCGGCCCGGCGACGAGCGTGAAGTTGATGGTGCTGCCGCCAAGATGGATGGCGTGGTCCGGGTTTCGGGGCGTCAGCGTATAGGCCGAGCGCGTCGACTTCAGCGCCTCCTCGACCATGCCGCGATCGACGCGCACATTCATCGAGCCGTGGTCGACCTTGGCGCCGGCGCGCTCGAGCAGCGACAGGGCGCGTGCGCTCATCACCTCGATGCCGAAATTCTCCAGTATGTGCATCGATGCCTGGTGGATGACCTCGATCTGGTCGGCCGACAGCAGCGCCATGGGCGGATAGGGATTCTCCACCCGCCGCGCCGGCAGTTGCGGGATGGCGGCTGGTCCCCGGTTGCTGGTGCGCTCGGCGCCGCGCTTGCGTCTTGGTTCGCTCATGCGCACATCAGAGCGCCGGCATCGCATGCGAGCTGTCAGGAATTCGTCATTTGCCGGCGCGATTTTAGCCAAGGCGGCATTTTTCAAAATCGGGGAAAAGAATAGCGACACAACCGGTCGCAATATCGATATTCGGCTTTTCGCGCTTCGGGCGCCCGCGTTAAGGAAGCGCGCAACACTCCTTTTATGATTTCGGCCTATTCGTCTTCCAATGCGTAGGTCGAGTTTTAGTAAAATTGTCGCTGTCTCCGTGCTGCTGGCGCTTTCGGCCTGCGCGACGGCGCCCAGTCACATCAACAATGTCTGCGCGGTCTTCGACCAGAATGACGGCTGGTTCGACAACTGGCAGTCCGCCGCCGAACGGACCGAGCGGAAATACGGCGTTCCCGTCCCCGTGCTGATGGCGACGGTGCGCAAGGAATCCGGCTTCAAGAGCAATGCCCGCCCGCCGCGCACCAAGCTGCTCGGCTTCATCCCGTGGACGCATGTCTCGAGCGCCACCGGCTACTCGCAGGCGCTCGACGGCACATGGTCGCAATATCAAAGCGAGACCGGCAACTGGGCGGCGCGCCGCACGCGCTTTGCCGACGCCATCGATTTCGTCGGCTGGTACCACTCAAAGACGGCCGACACGTTCGGCGTCGCCCGCAACGACACCTACAATCTCTATCTGGCCTATTATCTCGGCTGGACCGCCTATGGCCGCGGCAACCGCGGCGATGGCGGCGTTCAAAACTACGCGCGCGCCACCGACCAGATGGCGCGCGATTACGCCGCGCAGATGCGGCAGTGCGGCAACTAGTTCCTCAACACGGTTATTTTGAAAGATTGAAGGCTTGTCGGGCAAGGCTATCAACGCAAACGCTGGCGATGAGCTGAAGGCTCCTGAACCTCGTCATTCTAGGGCGGAGCAAGGAGCGTAGCGACGCGCGCAGACCCTAGAATCCATTCCGTTACCTAGACCGAAGTGTGCAACGGTGCAGAATTTCTGGACCGCCGCGGCGCTTCCATGTCACGGCATGGATCCTCGGGTCTGCGCGCGTCGCTACGCTCCTTGCTCCGCCCGTGGATGACGATCGCGATAGGCGTCTCGGCCAATCGCCAAGGCATGGGCTTTGCCAACGCACACATAACCAACCGGTCAAAACTTCTATGTTAAGGAACCGGGTCTAGTGCCGCCTTGTCGTGTCCTTCGGCCTTGAGACACCGGTTTCCGAATCCTCGTCGCGCACTTCGTGGCGACGGGCTTTGAGCACCTCGTCGTTCTCCTCGACGCCCTTTCCGATCGCATCGGCCTCCGCGCTGGCGTTTTTGCCGTCGGGCCGCTGCGGCGGCGAACCGGCAAAGCCTGGCCCCTCGCCGTGCGGCGCATCATCCGGCACGCCTTCACGCGCGGCATGTTCCTTGTCGAACTTGATGACCGGTTCCATCTTGGCCAGGACATCGTCCGAGAGCCAGCACAGGCTCATATGGCCGTTGCCGAGATTCTTCACCGGCGGCACCTTCGTCTCGCACAGATTGTCGGGCACCAGCCTCTTGTAGCCGCAGCGCGTCTGGAACGGGCAGCCGGTCGGCGGGTTCATCGCCGACGGGATGTCGCCTTCCAGCACGATGTGCTTCTTGACCACGCTGGTGTCGGCGATCGGGATAGCCGACAGCAGCGCCTCTGTATAGGGATGGTAAGGCGGCGAGAAGATCTGATCGGTCGTGCCTTGCTCGACGATGTAGCCGAGATACATGACGACGACGCGGTCGGCGATGTAGCGCACCACCGACAGATCGTGGCTGATGAACAGCATCGTCGTCTTGTTCTTGCGCTGGATGTCCATCAACAGCTCGGTCACCGCCGCCTGCACCGAGACGTCGAGCGCCGAGACCGGCTCGTCGGCCACCACCACCTTGGCGTCGCCGGCAAAGGCGCGCGCGACGCCGATACGCTGCTTCTGCCCGCCCGACAACTGGCGCGGCTTGCGCGTTTCGAAGGCGCGCGGCAGCTTCACCAGATCGAGCAGTTCCAGCATCCGCTGGCGCCGCTCGGCGACTGTCCTGCCGACTTTGAACTTCTCCAGCGTGCGGATGATCTGCGAGCCGACCGTGTGGCTGGGGTTCAGCGTGTCGAACGGATTCTGGAACACCATCTGGATCGAAGACACCGTCTCGACATTGCGGCGCTCGATGCCGGTCGACTGGATCTCCTTGTTGCCCAGCGTCACGGTGCCGGAGCTTGCGGTCTCGAGGCCCAACAACACCTTGGCGAGCGTCGACTTGCCGCAGCCGGATTCGCCGACAATCGCGACCGTCTCGGATTCGCGCGCGGTGAACGAGATCGTCTCGTTGGCCTTGACGACGCGGCCTTCGCTGGAGCCGAACACCTCGCTGCCGCCGACCTTGTAGTATTTCTTGAGATCGTCGATCTTGAGCACCGGCGCGCCGGGCTCGACCTTTTCGTTAACCTTCTTGGCACCGGGCGGCAGCGCCTCCCAGTCGATCTCGTTGAACCGCACGCAGCGCGAGAAATGGCCCTCATGGCCCTCGACCGGGATCATCGGGATTTCCGCGGCGTTGCAGACGCCCTCGACGAAATGGTGGCAGCGCGGCCCGAAATTGCAGCCCTTCGGCCGCTCATGCGGCAGCGGCAACTGTCCAGGAATGGAGATCAGCGGCCGCGAGTTCTTGTCCGCGCCAGGCAGCGGGATCGAGCGGAACAGCCCTTGCGTGTAGGGATGGCGCATCCGGTCGAACACGTCCTCGATCTTGCCGGTCTCGACCGCTTCGCCGGAATACATCACCGTGATCTTGTCGCAGGTCTCGAGGATGAGGCCGAGATTGTGCGACACGAAGATCATCGAGGTGCCGAACTTCTCGCCCAGACCTTTGACCAGCTCGACGATGCCGGCCTCGACGGTGACGTCGAGCGCGGTCGTCGGCTCGTCGAGCAACAAGAGCGCCGGCTTGGAAAGCAGCGCCATGGCGATGACGATGCGCTGCTGTTGGCCGCCGGAAAGCTGGTGCGGATAGGAGCGCATCATGCGCTCCGGGTCGGGCAGCTTCACCGCCCGCACCATCTCCAGGGCGCGGTTGTAGGCCTCTTCCTTCGACACCTTGTCGTGGATCAGCGGCACTTCCATCAGCTGCTGGCCGATCTTCATCGCCGGATTGAGGCTCGCCATCGGCTCCTGGTAGATCATGGCTATCTTGTTGCCGCGGATCGAGCGCAGCTCATCTCCGGAGAGCTCGCCCATGTCCTTGCCCTGGAACTTGATCTTTCCGCCGACGATCTTCCCGATGTTGGAGAGGTCGCGCATTATCCCGAGCGACACGGTCGACTTGCCGCAGCCGGACTCGCCGACGATGCCCATCGCCTCGCCGGGCATGACCGTGCAGGAAAAATCCATCACGGCCGGGATCTCGCCCTTGCGGGTGAAGAAGGAGATCGAGAGGTTCTCGATCTCGATGATCGGCTGACTGGTCGCCTTGGCTGGATCTCGAACTGCCTCGTTCATGGGTCGCTCCAATCCTTGGTCCTTGGAAGATGGGGCCGAAAACCCCGCCATCAATCTTTCATCGACTGTTCACGCAGCGAATCCGCCAACAGATTCAGTCCCAGCACGAACGACATCAGCGCGATGGTCGGCGGCAGCGCCGGGTGGATGAAGGACCGCAAGAGGCGGCTGGCGTCCTTGATCGCGGTGCCCCAATCGGGGCTTTCCGGCGCCAGGCCCAGGCCGAAATAGCCGAGCGTTCCGAGCAGGATCGTCGTGTAGCCGATGCGCAGGCAGGCATCGACGATCAGCGGACCCCGCGCATTGGGCAGGATCTCCCACAGCATGATGTACCAGGGCGATTCACCGCGCGTCTGCGCCGCCGCCACATAATCGCGCGTCTTGATGTCCATGGTCAGCCCGCGCACGATGCGGAACACGCCCGGGCTGGAGGCGAACACCACCGCCACGAAGATGTTGAGCTGGTTGGGATCGATATGGACGATGCGCAGCGGATCCTTGTCGAAGACGAGGCCCGTATAGATCCAGCCGCCTAGGACCAGCGTGATGCCGAGCAGGATATAGAGCCGGTCCGGCCGGTTCTTGTAGCGAGTCCAGAACAGCACGCAGAAGAAGATGATCGGGAACAGGAAGAACAGCCCCGCCATCCCATAGGGGATCGGCGTGTCCATGATGCCCGGCGTTACCAGCAGGTAGAACAAGAGGATGACCGGGAAGGCCAGCACCAGATTGGCAAGGAACGACAAGAGCGTGTCGATCTTGCCGCCATAATAACCAGCCGGCAGGCCGAGCGTGATGCCGACCATCAGCGCGAAGCCGGTGGCGGCCGGCGCGATGATCAGCACGATCTGGCTGCCATAGACCATCCGCGAGAACACGTCGCGGGCAAGCTTGTCGCCGCCGAAATAATAGACGAGCTTCGATGCCGGCTCGATCGCCCCGGGCAGCGTATCCTTCATCACCGAGACCTGCGCCAGCGGATCGAAGGGCGAGATGGTGGAGGCGAAGATCGCCGTGAACAGCCAGAACAGGCAGATGAAGACGCCGGCGATGCCGACGCCGCTGTCGAAGAGCTGGCCGTAGAGCCCAAGCCGCTTCTTGTAGGTAAAGCTGGCGCCCATCACTAGGATGAGCCCGACCCACACCGGCCAGAACCGCCAGAGCACGCCGATAACCACGTTGAAGGCGCTGATATATACGGTTTGCATCGGCCCCTGCCTCTACTGAACCCTGATACGCGGATTGAGAAACGCGTAGCCGACGTCGGAAATCAGCTGCGTGATCAGCACGATGAACACCGAGACCAGCGAGCAGCCGAGCAGCAGGTCGATGTCGTTGTTGCCGGCGGCCTCGACCAGCGTGTAGCCGAAACCCTGGTAGCGGAACATCACCTCGACGATGACGACGCCCGTGAGCAGCCACGGGAACTGCAGCATGATGACGGTGAAGGGCGCAATCAGCGCGTTGCGCAACGCATGCTTGATGACCACGCTGCTGAAGGACAGGCCCTTCAGCCGGGCGGTGCGGATATATTGCTGCGTCATCACCTCGACCATCGAGGCGCGTGTCATGCGCGCGATATAGCCGATGCCGTAGATCGCCAGCGTGATCACCGGCAGCGTGAAATTGTAGAAGGTGATGCCCTGGCTGGCGGACGCCGCCGAGCCGTTCAGCCAGCCGAGCCAGGATGCGAAGATGACGGTGAAGATGACGCCCGACACATATTCGGGCGTCGCCGTCGAGGCGATCGAGGCCACCGACAGCACGCGGTCGGTGCGCGAGCCCTCGCGCATGCCGGCGAGAATGCCGATCAGCAGCGAGATCGGCACCATCACCGCCAGCACCCAGAACATCAACAATCCGGTGGCGCCGAGGGCCGGGAACAGCTTGGCCGCGACCGTCGTCTTGAACTTGGTCGAGCAGCCGAAATCGCCTTGCAGGACGCCCGAGAATGTCGGCTCGGCCGGGTCGTTGCAGAACGAGAAGCGCTGCGTCGTCTTTCCGGTCGCCGGATCGGTGATCGGATGCTTCGGCAGGACGCCCAGCCACTGGCCGTAGCGCACGAAGAAGTTCTGCCGGTAGCCATGATTGACCAGCCAGCTTTCGAGCTGGTCGGCTGGCGTGTGCATCTCGGTCTGGCTGATCGCCAGTTTCTTCAGATTGGGCTCGAGATTGACGAGAAAGAAGACGACCAGCGTCAGGCACAGCATCGTGAGCAGTATCGTGCCGATGCGTCTGGCGATGAATGAGAACATGTGCCCCCCTGCCGGCCGGGTTGGGGTCAGATACGTTCAACCCTGTTTCGAAAAGCGGATGACGCCCCGCCGCCGCTGCAGGATATGCAACGGCGACGAAGCTGCAAATACGAGGGGCCGCGGCCCCCCGTATCGATCGCGCTATGGATCATGCCTGCTCGAGCCAGACCTTGCCGAAGTCGTGCTCGTAGGTGGGGTGCATCGAGTGGTTCTTCACCTCGGGCTTGATGTTGATGTAGAGCTTGCGCCAGTAAGGCTGGATGATGATGCCGGAATCTTGCAGGGTCTGCTCGATATCCTTCATCACAACCTTGCGCTTCTCCGCATCGGCAATGCCGAGCGCCTCGTTCACCTTCTTGTCGAAGTCCGGATTGGCGTAGGCCGTCTCGTTCCACGCTTCACCGGTGCGGTAAGCGATGGCGATCACCTGGATGCCCAGCGGGCGCATGTTCCAGTTGGTTTCCGAGAACGGATACTTCGTCCAGTCGTTCCAGAAGGTCGAGCTCGGCAGCACGGTGCGCTTCACCTTGATGCCGGCTTCGCGCAGCTGGGCGGCGATCGCGTCCGTGGTGTTCTTGTGGTAGTCCTCGTCGTTGCTGATCAGTTCGTGCTCGAAATCGATCGCGCCGGCCTCCGTCAGCATCTGCTTGGCCTTGGCGATGTCGCGCTTGACCTCCGGCAGCTTGACGTATTCCGGATGGATCGGCGCGACGTGGTGGTTTTCGGCCGGCGTGCCGGCATTGCCGTAGCCGAGCTGCAGCACGGTGGCGTTGTCGACGGCAAGCAACATCGCCTGACGAACCTTCTGGTCGTCATAGGGCTTGTGGGTGATGTTGAAGCGCGACACCACGGTGGCAGCCGTCACGACTTCCGAGACCGGAGCGCCGACGTCGGCGATGATCTTGATGTAGTCGGCGGTCGTTTCGTGGTTGGTCTGGACTTCGCCCGACTCGAAGGCAGAGACGGTCGCGGCCGGATCGGTGCCGTAATCGATGAACTCGACGCCGTCGAGGAAGGCCTCGCCCTGCCACCACTTGCCGGTCTCGCGGCGCTTGTAGACCACCTTCTGGCCGACGTCGTAGGAGACGAGCTCGAACGGACCGGTGCCGATCGGGCAGCTCTTGAAGTTGGCGCCCTTCTCGTCGAAGGTCTTGTGCACGACCAGCGCCGGATAGTCGCAAAGGTTCGGGATGATGGCGATGTCGGGCTTGGTCAGCTTGAGCTTGACGGTCATGTCGTCGACCTTGACGACGGAGCCTTCGCGCAGCTTTTTGGTCGTGTCGTCGACGAGGCTGCCGAGGCGGCCAGGCATGGAGTTGCCTTCCGCGCCCTTATCCGCCCAGCGCGTGAAATTGTAGATCACGTCGTCGGCGGTGAACTTGTCGCCGTTGTTCCATTCGACGCCCGGCCGCACATGCAGCGTGTATTCGGTGGCGTCGTCGTTGATGTCCCAGCTCGCCAGCAGATACGGCGCGAAAGTATATTCCTTCGTGTATTTCACCAGCGGCTCGAGCGCCTGGCGCTCGGCATTGGAGATTTCGGACCAGTCGGCGGTGCGCGGATCCTTCGGATCCTTGATCGACATCGCGACCTTGAGCACGCCGCCCTTCTTGCCCTGCACGTCCTCGGCCCGGGCCGGGGTCGGCGCGGCGAGGCCGAGCATGCCATAGGCCATTGCCGTCGATGCGCCGAAGACGCTGGCCATAGCCAGGAATTCGCGGCGGTCCACGCCGCCCGACTTGGCTTCTTCAGCCATTTTCAGGATGTGATCGGGAACACGATCACCATTGCTCTTATAGATTGCCATGACTTACTCCCATTGTTGGCTTTCCGCCTTTTAACATTCCGCATCCAGACCGTGATGTCAAAACACGGTGTGGAGTAGGAACATGCCAGGGAATGTGCATCTTTGGCTACAACCCGGTTCGCGCGTTAGCGACAGTCTTGACGCAAATTTGTTATCGCGAGGCGGATTTCCAAAAAAATCGTTGCGGGCGATTAAATCAATACATTTTATACGGATAACGGCCCCGTCCCCGCGGCGGCCAGCCTGCTGGGCAGACACAGAAGCGCCGGCGCGGCCTCAATATTCGCGTTCGTAGAAGACGCCGCCCTTGGCTTCGCCGGCATCATTGGCCTCGCCGCGCAGCTTCACGCCGCGACCGACATTGAGGTCGATCGTGGCTTTGCCGGAGCCCGGCTTGTCGCCCTTCTGTATGGTCACATAGGTGCGGTCGTTGAGGTATTTGCCGGCCGAAACCGCGGTGCCGCCCTTCTCGTCCGTCGTCACGTCGAGATCGTCGACGCCGATTGCGTTGCGCAGGCTGTCGAGCAGCGAGGTCGTGCCGCCGGCGCCTGCCAATTGCGCGGCGGCGTCGGCGAGCTGGGCGATCTGCAGCGGTGACAGTCTGGACATGGATTGACCGAAGATGAGCTGCGCCAGGACCTCGTCCTGGGGCAGCGCCGGCACCGAGGAGAAGTTGAATTTCGGATCGGTCGCCTCGCCGGAAACCACGATTGTCACGGTGGCACTGCTTGTCGTGGTGGTCGCGGTGAGATTGAGGTAAGGCACCAGCGATCCCTGGAACCCGACCGTGCCCTCCGTGAATGTCAGCCGTTTTGCAAGGATCGTTAACCGTCCGCGCTGCAAGGTGAAAGTGCCCACGGCCTGCGGTGACGACGCCGGGCCGGTTAGTTTGAGCGAGCCGCCGAGCTCGGCGTCGACGCCCCTGCCCTGGATGAAGATCTGGTTCGGCGCGTTGACCGTCACGTCAAGCATCAGGCCGCTGCCGCCCTTGCTGCTGCCGCTGGACGTTGGCGGGCGCAGCGCCTTGTCCTGTGCCCGCACGGCGCGTGGCGCGTTCTTGTGCTTGACGTTGAGTTCCGAGAGTGACCCGGGCAGCTTGTCCGGAACGGTGATGACCGTCCTCGCCAGATTGATGGTGCCGGCGATCACGGGTGCCGAGACCAGCGGCCCCTTGACGGTCAGGTCGCCGCCGAGATTGGCGGTCACCACCCGGCCGTCGGTGTAGCGGCCATCGCTGAGCTTGATCGATAGGTCGGCCGGGAAGCCTTGCGCCGGCGTGATGCCCACCGTGCCGCTGGCCGACAGGCTGCCGCGCGTCGACAGCTTTCCGGTCAAGCGATTGATCCTGGCGACGCCGCCGCCGATCGAAACGTCGGCGTCGATATCGTTGACCGCCAGGCCGGAACGCGCATCGATAAGGCGCGCGCCGGATGTCGTGACTTTGCCGCTGATCACCGGCGCGGATGCGGGACCGCGCACCTGCACATCGACATTGGCAGTGCCGTTGAGCGCCAGACCTTGCGCGGCGAGCTTGGCGGCAAGGAAGGAAAACGGCACCTTGCCCTTGAAGTCGAGCGCCAAGGTGGGCGTGCCTGTCGTCGCCACCGTGCCGCCACCCTTGAGGCCGAGGCCGGCGCCATCGCTGATGTCGGCATCGAAAGCGAGCTTGTTGCCGGCGAAGGTTCCCGACGACGACACATTCATGCCGCCGAGGCCAGCGCCGCGCGTCTGCGAGGTCTGCACGCCGGACGCATCGATGTTGAAGGCGGCCGATGGGGTCGCCGGCGCGCCGGTGACCTTGACCGTCCCCGAGACCGAGCCGGCCGCGTCGAGACCCGGCGAGAAACTGTTGGCGAGCGAGATCGGCACCCGAGCCAGATTGGCGTTAATGTCGAGCGTCTGCGCGACCTTGCCCGTCACCGTCGCCGTGCCGCCGCCGAGATTCAGCACCAGCCGGTCGAGCGTCGTCACCCCGTTGGCGATGGTCACGGTCGAGGCCTGCGCGATCGCGGCCTTGATGCCCTGCATCGTCGCTTGGCCCGACGCGAGCTCGACCGTCGTCGTGCCGTTGGCGATCCTTACCCGGCCGGCTGCCTTCGCCGGGATATTCTTGACGGTGGCGCCGCCGGAGAAGCCGGTCCAGTCGCCGTCGCGCTTGAGGTCGACATCGATGCCGGTGATGGCGGTGCCGCCGGAAGTCACGCTCTCGGCGCGTATCGTGCCGCCAATAACCGGTGCTGCCATGTAATTCGCGATCTGCGCGTCGATGGCGACATTCCTGGCGGAAAGATCGCCGCGCTTGATCTCGGAGGTGTTCGCCTTGACGGCGACATTGGCCCCGTTGGCTGCCTTGGTAAAAGCGATCGTGCCGCGCACATTGCCCTCGGCCTTTTCCAAGGCCAGCGCGGCCAGCGGCCCGATATCGGGCAGGTCGAGCGAAACGGTGCCGACCGGCACGAAGGCGTCGTCGAGCGCGAGATCGCCCGAAATCTTATTCGGGCCGAGCGACAGCAAAAGTCCGTTGATCGCGCGGCTGCCATTGGTCGTGGCGAGCACCGCGCTGCCTTGCAGATTCTGCCCGGCGACATTGCCGGTGAGTTCAACATTGGCCGCCGGATTGGCGGCATCGGCCTTGCCGCTGGCCGTAAGCTTCAGTCCCGTGATCTCGCGCGCCGCCACGGAAAGCCGGTCGCTGCTCACCGTCATCGACAGGTCCGGCGTGGTGACCGGGCCTTGCGCGTTCAAGACAAAGGCGACGGCGCCCTTGGCGTCTTTCGACAGCCCCGAAACGTCGCTCAACGCGCCTCTGATCCCGGCGGCCAGCTTGCCGTCGGCAAGGCTCGCCTGCCCGTCGGCGCTGAGCGCGCCGGAATTCAGTTTCAGCCCGTCGACATTGACATTGCCATTGGCATCGCGCTTCAGCGAGGCGCTCAACGCAGCGCTCTCGCCAAGCATGCCGCGCACCGCCGCCGGCAAGGCTGAAGAGGCGACATTGGCGTTCATATTGAGGTCGACCGAACCGTCGCCCAGCGATATCCGGCCGGCGACCTGGCTGTTGAGCGCATCGCTTCTCAAGGAGCCGCTGTCGACGGCAACGGCATCGGTCGTCAGGCGGCCATTGACCTTGGCCGTGACCTTGCCGGCGATCAGCGGCGCGATCGTCGGATTGTCGAGGCCGATCCTGTCCACCGACACCGTGCCGGAAACCGGACCGGCCCGCCCCTTGAGGTCGAAGGCGTCCGAATGCAGCGCCAGGATGAGGCCGTCGACCGTCGCCTGGCTGGCGGCAATGGAAGGCAGGATCGCGGACACATCGAGCCGCGCCTGCGTGCTTTCGCCCGCCATCTTTGCCGACAAGGACTGGACGGCGATCTTGACCGGGCTTTGGGCGCTGCCGAGCGTCAACGGCAGGCTGGCTCCGGACGAGGTAAGGTCGAGGGAGAAATCGCTGGCGCCGTTCGGGTTGAGGGTGCCGGCGGCCTTGCCTGAAATCCCTTCGCCCGACAGCGTGGCGTGGTCCAGGGCGACGCCGCCCGCCAGCGTGTAGCTGCCCGCGGCGTCCAGATCCAGCGGCCCGAGCCCAGCCTGGCGGGTCTGGCTGGTCTCGGCGCCCGCCACCTTCGCGTTGAACTGAATGTCGGGATTGGACGATGGACCCGTGACGTGTGCCGTGCCCTCCAGCGTTCCGGCCCCGTCGAGGCCGGGCACGAAATCATTGGCGAGCGCCAACGGGAGGTTGGCGAGATTGGCCGTCAGGTCCAGTGCCTCACCGGCACTGCCGGAAACCGTCGCCGAGCCGCCGCCGAGATTGAGCGCGAGCTTCTCGATGGCGGTCACGCCATTGGTGATGGAGAGGCTGGAAGGCTCGGCTATGGCCGCCTTGATGCCGCGCACCGTCGCCTCGCCGGAAGCGATTTCCACGCTTGTCGTGCCGTTGGCGATCTTCACCCGGCCGATGGCGGTGGCCGGAATGCCGGACGCCGTGGCGCCGCCGGTAAAGTTCGTCCACTCGCCGTCGCGCTTCAAGTCGATGCCGATGCCGCTGATGACCGTGCCGCCGGAGGTCACGCTATCGGCCTTGATCGTGCCTGAGATCGCCGGCCCTTTCAGGTAGTTGGCGATCCGCGCGTTGACGGTGATGGCTTTCGCCGCCAGATCGCCGCGGGCGATCGACGTGCTGGTCGCATTTACCGTGACGGTCGGCACCTCGCCGTCCTTGGCGAAGGCGATCGTGCCGTTGATATCGCCGGCCGCGCTCTGATTCGCGAGCGCCGCAAGCGGTCCGATGTCGGGCACGGCAAGCGTCAGCGTGCCGAGCGGCAGGAACTTGTCGTCGAGCGCGAGATCGCCCGAGACCTTGTTGTCGCCAAGCGCCAGGCTGAGGCCCCTGATCGAGCGCTTGCCGTCGGCCGTCACCAGCGAGGCTGCGATGTCCAGCGCCTGCCCCTCGGCGCTGCCCGTCAGCGAGATTTCGGCGGACGGGTTGGCGATGTCGGCCTTGCCCTTGGCCGAGAGTTTGATGTCCTTCACCGTGCGGCCGGCGGCCGTTAGGCTGGCGCTATCTGCTGAAACGGAGAAATCCGGCGCCCAGCGCGGGCCGCTCGTGGTCAGCGCGAAATTGACCCCGCCGGCAAGCGGCGTGCCGGCGAGCGACGACAGTGGCGAGACATCGCCCAATGTGCCTTTGACGCTGGCCTGGATATCCGATCCTTGCATGCTGCCGGTGCCGCTGGCGCTGAGCGAGCCGGAACTGATCTCCAGCGAATTGGCGGCGAACGCGCCTTGCGGATCGCGCGTGGCGGTGGCCGAGAATTTCACCCGCTCGCCAAGCAGCGAGCTGATCTGCGGCGGCAATGCCTTCGAGACGGCGTCGGCATTCATTTTCAGCGTCATCGACAAATCGGCCAGCGCCACATTTGCCGTCAGCCCGGCATTGAGCGCATCGCTGCGCAAGGTGCCTTTGTCGATGGTCACGGTCTCGCGGCTGATCGTGCCGGAAAGGTCCGCGGCGAGCCTGCCGGTCACCAGCGGCGCCAGCGTCGCCACATCGGTCTTCAGGCCGGCGGCCGCGAGCTTGATGGCGACCGGGCCGCTAACGGTCTCGATGTCGAAGCCGTCGGAATGGATCTCGCCCGTAATATTGTTGAGCTGCGTGCCGCCGACGGCGACCGAAGTAAGCGACGTGCCGATATCGACTATCGGCGCCTTGCCGTCGCCGAAGGCGCGCACCGTGGCCTTTTCGACCGCGACCAGGATCGGAACCGCGCTGTTGCCGACATCGACGGTGACCGGCTTGTCCTTGGCGGAGAGCTCGACCGCCAGGTCGCTGGCGCCCTTCGGATTGACATTGCCGGTGGCAGTGCCGTGCACCGCATCGCTCTCTATGATGGCCTGCTCGATATCGATCCCACCCGACGCGGTCGCCGTTCCGGCGAGGTCGAAGCTCGTCTTGCCGGCAAACAAAGCCTTTATCTTCTCCGGCAGGAACTCTTCGAACTGGCCGTCGCCCTTGGCCTCGATGCGGTGGCCCTTGTCAGTGAGCTGGTGCCGACCGGTCAGCTGGCTGACGATCCGGCCGTCGACCATGAAGGTGCCGACGCCGCTCCAGTTGGCCAAAGGCCCGCCGCCGGAAACGACGATGTTGACGGGCGGCGCATCCGGCAGCTTGAGCAAATTGGCGATGATGCCGCCGGCCGGTTCCGACGCCTTGAGGTCGAGGTCGAGCTTGTTGTCGGCCGGCGCAAAGTGGATTTTGGCGTCGACATTGCCTTGCTTGCCGTCATGGCGGCTGACGTTGAGCACGCTTTCGATCGCCAGCGGCGACGGATCGGCCTTGAGCGAACCCTTGGCGGCCAGTTCGGCGATGCCGCTGCCGGCAAGCTCCTGTCCAAGCGCGATCTCCGGCAGGTCGATCTGCTTCACGTCGATCGACACCGGCAGGCTGGACGAGCCACCTTGCGATGGCTGCTGGATCGGCTGCGGCAGCCGCGCCAGCTCGATGCGCTCGGCGGCTAAGTGATCGGCATTGAAATTCCAGGACAGCAGCGCCGCCGGCGACCAGTCGAGCACTACCTTGCGCGCCACCATCCAGGGGCCGGCGCGGTCTTCCAGCACGATGTGGTCGACCCTGAGCGCGCCCGACCAGATGCCTTCGATGCCGCTGACCGTCACCTTGCGGTCCTCGCTCGAAGCGACCTTCGAAATCAGGCCGGCAAGATTCTGCCGGCCGCCTTCGGTGCCGGTCAGAACGACAAGCGCGCCGATCGCCACCACGAGCAGCACAAGCAGCGCGTAGAGGCAGATACGGAGGATGCGCCAGACCATCTTCATCGTCAGAACGCCTGGCCGATGCCGGCATAAATGCCGAAATGCGGATCGCCCGGATCGCGGTTGAGCGGCACGGCAGCGTCGATGCGCAACGGCCCGAAGGGAGTAATATAGCGCAGGCCGACGCCGGCGCCGACCTTCACATTCGAGAAATCGGGGAAGGATTTGGTCGAGACGGTGCCGGCATCAACGAAGGGCACGATGCCGATCATGTCAGTGATGCCGATGCGCATCTCGACCGAGGTCTCGAAGAAGGAGAGACCGCCGACCGGCTGGCCGTCAATGTCTTTCGGGCCGATGCCCTGATAGGCATAGCCGCGCACCGAACCGCCGCCGCCGGAATAGAAGCGCCGGTCTGCCGGCACGTTCTGCAGCCCGGTGCCGACGATCGAGCCGAGCGTCGCGCGTTCGGCGAGCACGAACCGGCTTGCCGTGTCGAGCGACTGGTAGGTGTAGCCCTCGCCCTTCAGCTTCAGGAACGTCGCGCCATTCAATATGTCGTAGCTCGGCTCGGCATAGGCTAAGAAGCGGAATCCCCTGGTCGGGTTCAGCTTGTTGTCGCGGCTGTCATAGACATATTGCAGCGGCACGCTGGCGATCAGATAGGTATGCTTGCCGAAGGCGTCGGTGATCCTCGAATAGTCGAGGTCGAACTCGGCCGACACCCGCTGCTTCTTGTCGAGGTCATAGGAGACGCCAACATCGCCCTTGACCGAGAAATGGTCATAGGCATCGGGGTGTTCGAGCACCGTCTTGATGCCGGTGAAGAACTTCGACGTCGGCCCGAGCACCCCCGGCTTCTCGAACATGACGCCGGCATTGTAGTTGAGCGCGGAAAGGCTGTTGCTGCCGATGCCGCTGATCGACCCGTCGATGCGTAGCTTCTCCGCCTGGCCGAACAGGTTGCGGTGGCCCCAGTAGCCTTCGAGCCCCAGGCCTTCCGTGTTCGAGAAGCTGCCGCCGACGCCGAAATAGCGCGGTTTCCGCTCGCTCACCTGGACGCCGATCGGAATGTTGCCGTTGGCGTCGAGCCTGTCGCCTTCCTTGATCGTCACGCTGTTGAAGACCTCTAGCCCGAGCAGCCGGTCGCGCGCATCGTCGATCTCCTGCGGCGAATATTGCCGGCCCCGTTTCAGCCCGGTCATGTATTCGGTGAAGTCGCGATCGACCTTTTCCGTGCCCTCGACCGTCGTGTCGCCATAGCCGGCGACCGGGCCGGCGGCCACCGTCAACGTCACGTCCAGCGTCGAGCTGGTGTGCTCGGCGACGATCTCGCGGTTCGTGACCTTGGCAAGCGGCCTGCCCTCTTCCTTCAGCGCCCGCACGATCAGCAGTTCAGCCTTGAGCACCGCGCCTGAACCGGCATCGCCGCCGGCGATCAGGCCGAAATCGGCTGCCGCCAACCCCGCCGCATCGCCCTTCAGCCGGATGTTGCCAAGCGTGAATTTCGCCCCGGGGGAAACCGTTATGACCACCGGAATGGGCTGTGGCCCTTTGAACTCGGCATCCGGCGGCAATTCGTCGATCGACTTGCCCTCGATCGTGATGGTGACCACGCCTTCGTAGCGAGCATCGGCGTAGAGGGCGGCGACGAGCTGTTCGCGGTCGCCGCGTGCCTTGGCCATCAGGCCGAGCGACCCCGACACCGGATGATCCTCGTCATTTTTCAGCGCCGAGGCGTTTTCGAGCCTCTTGATCAGATCCTTGTCGGCATCAGGCGCATTGATCGTCACCGAGTAGCGCAGCGGATCGACGATGTCGGCATCCTCGTCCTTGGACGAGCCCCAAAGCTTGATGCCGAAAATCTCGAAAGCCGCCGCCTGCCGTACCTCTGCGGTCAGCACGGTCGAGCAGACGAGCGCGAAAAGCAGGGCGCGCGGGAGCCCGCGCCCTGGCGCGATCCCCTTTGACATCTGCGTTTCATGCGCCGGCATTAAGACAACCTAGTCGACAAAACTAAAATTGGAATGAAGTTCCGCAACGTTCGTAAAGGGGCCACAATCCAATTGTCTGAAATAGACCGGGCTTGGAATTCACACCTTTTGCATTTTCGCAAGAATGTGTGATCCGTCTCACAGAGGTTCTGTCGAAATACCGGCCTTTGGCCGGCATGGAAACCGTTCGCGGGTGATAAACCTGCGGCGCTCCGGCGTTGACAAGCCTGCACGAAGCTTGATCATGCCCGGACGCTGGCGATGTCTGGAGGGTGGTATGGCAATGCGCGCGGCTCGTGGTCTCTCTTTGCTTCTTCTCATCTTTTTCGCCCTGGGCGGAGCGGCCTTTGCGGCCGAAGCCCGGAGAATCGTGACGACCGATAATTCCGACTATTTCGGCTTCGACCTGAGGTCGGAGCAGAATGTCAGCCTCGACCAGTGCAAGACCGCATGTCTCGGCGATCCCGCCTGCCGCGCCTTCACCTACAACACCAAGGCCAAATGGTGTTTTCTCAAATCCGACTATAACCAGTTGAAATCCTTCACCGGCGCAGTCGCCGGCAAGGTCGCCAATGTCGACGGCGATCCCGATATCGGCGCTCCGCCGGCACTGGCTTTTTTTCCCAACTGGATGGCCGACCAGGCCCAGCAGTTCCGCAACAAGCTGACCGATCCGGCCTATGACAAGCCGACCGAAGGGCTTGCCGCCCTGCAGGCCGCCGCTGAGCAGGCATCGCTTACCGGCGACCATCGTCTTGCCATGCAGAAATACCAGGCCGCGGTCTCGGTGCTGCCCGATGACGGCGCGCTGTGGCTGGCGCTGGCGCGCGAGACGCTTGCCGTGCAGCCGGCGTCGAACACCACTGAACCTTCGACTTTGCCGATGAATGTCACCTCGGCGGCCTTCAACGCCTACAAGCTGGTGCGCACGGCAAAGACCCGTGCCGAGGCGCTGGCGCTGCTTGGCGCCGGCCTCGACAAGCGCGACCTCTACCGGCCCTCGCTGCAGGCCTATGAGGCGAGCCTTGCGCTGGTGAGCTCGCCGGCCGTCCAGGCCGACTATGCCGATCTCAAGGCGCGCAAGGGTTTTCGCGTCGTCGAGCACACCGTCGACGCCGATTCCTCCTCGCCGCGCATCTGCGCCCAGTTTTCCGAGGAGCTGGTCAAGACCGGGGTCGATTATTCGCAATTCGTGACGGTCGACAACGCCGCGCCCAAGGCCGTCGAGGCCAAGGACAAGCAGATCTGCGTCGAAGGCCTGGAACACGGCCAGCATTATGACGTGACCTTCCGCGCCGGCCTGCCGTCGGCGATCGGCGAGACGATCGCCGCGCCCGTCGTGCTGTCGATCTACGTCCAGGACCGCGCTCCCTCCGCCCGCTTCACCGGCGACAGCTTCGTGCTGCCGGCCGGGGCGCGCCGCGGCATCCCGGTCGTCACCGTCAACATGAACGCCGCCAAGATGACGCTCTACCGCATTGGCGATCGTTCGCTGGCGCAGCTCCTGTCCGGTTATCAGTTCCTGCATCAGCTCGACGGCTATGACATTTCCACCATTTCCGACCAGATGGGCTCGCCCGTCTGGTCGGGCACGCTCGAAATCGCCAATGATCTCAATAAGGAGGTTACCACTTCGTTCCCGGTGGATGAGGCGATCCCACAGCGCAAGCCCGGCGTCTATGTGCTGACCGCGCAGCCGGTCGACGACAAGAGCGACGACTATGGTTCACGCGCCACGCAGTGGTTCGTCGTCTCCGATATCGGCCTTTCCACCTATACCGGCCAGGACGGCCTCAA
The DNA here is from genome assembly GCF_020165105.1 of Mesorhizobium sp. CA5. Classification (NCBI taxonomy): domain Bacteria; kingdom Pseudomonadati; phylum Pseudomonadota; class Alphaproteobacteria; order Hyphomicrobiales; family Phyllobacteriaceae; genus Mesorhizobium; species Mesorhizobium sp. CA5. The sequence goes on from NZ_JAIUHJ010000007.1 coordinate 258,356, forward strand.
CGTCTTTGCCCGTTCGCTGGGCTCGGCCAAGCCGATCTCCGGCGCCGAATTGACGCTGCTTGCCAGGAACAACGAGATTCTCGGCACGGCGACGACCGACGCCGAGGGCCACGCCGTCTTCAATCCGGGCCTCACCCGCGGTGAGAACGGCATGGTGCCGGCCGTGCTGATGGCCAAGCAGGGCGACAACGACTTCGTCTTCCTCGACATGGGCAAGGCCGGCTTCGACCTGTCGGATCGCGGCGTCGAGGGGCGCGCCTCGCCAGGCGCCCTCGACGTTTATGCCTGGACGGAGCGCGGCATCTACCGCGCCGGCGAGGACGTTCACGTCGCGGCCCTCGCCCGCGACGGCGCGGCGAAAGCGGTCGAGAACCTGCCGCTGACCTTCATCTTCACACGTCCAGACGGAGTCGAGAACCGCCGCATCGTCAGCAATGGCGAGTCCGCCGGCGGCCACGCCGTCGACCTGCCGCTCGAGGCCAACGCCATGCGCGGCACCTGGACGGTGTCTATCTACACCGACCCCAAGCAGTCGCCGGTCGCCAGCCAGATGTTCCTGGTCGAGGATTTCGTGCCGGATCGCATCGAATTCGACCTGACCGCCGACAAGAAGGAGATCGCCCAGGGCGAGACCGCCAACGCCTCCGTCGACGGCCGCTTCCTCTATGGCGCGCCGGCCGCGGGCCTCGCGCTTGAAGGCGAGCTGACGCTGTCGACCACAAGCAGTTGGGACAGCTTCAAGGATTTCAGCTTCGGTCTGGCCGACGAGCAGTCGAGCGAGCCGACCGTCACGCCTCTCGCCAACCTTCCCTTGGTCGGCGATGACGGCAAGGCGACTTTCCCGGTGACGATCGACCAGTTGCCGTCGACCACCAAGCTGGTCAACGCCAAGGTCACCGTGCGCATGCGCGAGGCCGGCGGCCGCGCCGTCGAGCGCTCGCTCGACATCGGCGTTCGCCCGCAGCGCGACGTCATCGGTATTCGCCCGGATTTCGAGGGCGATGAGGTGCCACAGGGCGGCACCGCCAAGTTCAGCATCATCGCCGTTGACCCGAACGGCAAGCGCGAAGACCTGAAGGGCGCGCAGTGGTCGCTGGTCAAGGTCGAGCGGAACTATCAATGGTACCGTTCCAACAATTCCTGGAACTACGAAGCGGTCAGCCTCACCAAGGCTGTCGCCAACGGCGCGGTCGACCTGAAGGCCGATGGCGAGGCGACGGTGTCGCTGCCCGTCGACTGGGGCCGCTACCGGCTCGAGGTCGAGACGGCCGATCCCGACGGTCCGGCGACCAGCTATGAGTTCGACGCCGGCTGGTACGTCGCCTCGACCACCACCGAGACGCCGGACGGCCTGGAGATCGCGCTGGACAAGGACACTTATGCCGCCGGCGAAGTCGCCAAGCTGAAGGTCTCGCCGCATTTTGCCGGCGAGCTTCTGGTCACCATCGGTGCCGAAAAGCTGCTGAAGACCGTCACCGCTTCGGTGCCGGCCGGCGGCAGCACCGTAGACATCCCCGTCGGCGCCGACTGGGGCGCCGGCGCCTATGTCACCGCGACCTTGTTCCGGCCCGGCGACGCGCAGGAATCGCGCATGCCTGCCCGCGCCATCGGCATCCAATGGCTGTCAGTCGATCCTGGCTCGAAGAAGCTGGCGGTCAGCCTGACGCCGCCGGAAAAGACCGTGCCGCGCCAGCAGCTGTCGATCCCGGTCGCCGTCAGCGGCGCTCAGGCCGGCAGCAATGCCTATGTGATGGTGGCTGCCGTCGACGTCGGCATCCTCAACCTCACCAACTACAAGGCGCCCGATCCGGAGGACTGGTTCTTCGGCCAGCGCATGCTGGGGCTGGAGATCCGCGACCTCTACGGGCGCCTGATCGACGGCTCGCTCGGCGCCATGGGCAAGATACGCACCGGCGGTGATGGGGCGAACATGCAGGCGCAAGGCAGCCCGCCGACGGAAAAGCTGGTCGCCTTCTTCTCCGGCCCGGTCGAGCTCGATGCCAATGGCAAGGCGCGCGTCGATTTCGACATCCCGCAGTTCAACGGCACCGTGCGCGTCATGGCCGTCGCCTGGACCAAGGATGCGGTCGGCCATGCCCAGACCGACGTCATCGTTCGCGATCCGGTGGTGATCACCGCCGGCCTGCCGCGCTTCCTGGCGCCGGGCGATGCGGCGACCATGCGCCTCGACATCGCCGACACCGACGGCCCGGCCGGCGACTATGCACTTTCGGTCACCACGACCGGCGACCTGTCGACCGGCGACAAGCCACTGCCCGAGAAGCTGACTCTCGCCCAGGGCAAGCGGCAGTCGCTCTCCTTCCCGCTGGTCGCCAAGACCGCGGGCGACGCCTCGGTCACAGTCAAGCTCGCGCATGCCGATGGCACGGAAGTCGAGCAGACGCTCTATTTGCCGGTGCGCCCGGCGCAGCTTCCGGTCACCAACCGCATGGTTGTTGACCTCAAGCCCAATGGCGGCTCGCTGCGCGTCGACAAGGAACTGCTTGCCGCAAGCGTGCTCGACGGCGCTTCGGTCAGCGTCGGCGTCTCGCAGTCGTCCGCGCTCGACGTGCCGTCGCTTCTGATGTCGCTCGACCGCTACCCCTATGGCTGCGCCGAGCAGACCACCAGCCGCGCCATGCCGCTGCTCTATGTCAACGACATGGCCAAGAGCATCGGCATGGAGAGCGATCCGGACCTGCATGGCCGCATCCAGGACGCCATCTACAAGGTGCTGTCCTACCAGGCGGCAAGCGGCAGCTTCGGCCTCTGGGGCCCCGGCTCCGGCGATCTGTGGCTCGACGCCTATGTCACGGAGTTCCTGACCCGGGCGCGTGAGCAGAAGTACGATGTGCCGGCGCTGGCCATGAACCAGGCGCTCAACAACCTGCAGAACGCACTCGGCTACGACCAAGACGTCCAGGACAAGGGCAGCGAGATCGCCTATGCGCTCTACGTGCTCGCCCGGAACAAGAAGGCCTCGATCGGCGACCTGCGCTATTATGCCGACACGCAGCTCGAAGCCTTCTCCAGCCCGATGGCCGTCGCCCAGTTGGCGGCAAGCCTGGCGCTCTATGGCGACGCGCAGCGTTCGGAAGCCACCTTCCAGACGGCGCTCAGGCTGGCGAAGTCGGAAACCGACTACGACTACTACCGCTCGGACTACGGCTCGCGGCTGCGTGACGGCGCGGCGATGCTGGCGTTGGCGGCAGAATCGAAGCCGGTGCCGAGCATCATGCCGCAGCTGATCAAGCTGGTGGGCGTGGCGCGCGCCGACGCCCGCTGGACGAGCACGCAGGACGAATCCTGGATGCTGCTGGCCGCGCGGGCGCTGAAGGAAGGCAATGATTCCATCACGCTTTCCGTCAACGGCGCGCCGCATTCGGGCGGCTATTCCGACCAGGTCGCCGGCAGCGAGCTTGTCGACAGCCCCCTCACCATCGCCAATACCGGCGCGACGCCGCTGCAGGCGGTGGTGACCGCGGTCGCCGCGCCGGTCGAGCCGCTGCCGGCCGGCGGCGACGGCTTCACCATCGCGCGCACTTACTACAAGCTCGACGGCACCGAGGCCAATGTCACCGAGGCCAAGCAGAACGAGCGCTACGTGGTCGTGCTCAAGGTCTATGAGCAGAACAAATGGCCGTCGCGGCTCCTGATCACCGACCTGTTGCCGGCCGGCTTCGAGATCGACAATCCGAGCCTGGTTTCCAGCGCGCAATTGTCGAACTTCTCCTGGCTGGCGCAAACCGACGCCGCGCATCTGGAGTTCCGCAACGACCGCTTCGTCGCCGCTTTCAATCCGAACGAAGGCGACGGCGACCGCAACATCACGCTGGCCTATGTCGTGCGCGCCGTGACGCCGGGCACCTACGCCCATCCGGCGGCGACGGTGGAGGACATGTACCGGCCGCAATATTCGGCCCGCACCGCCACCGGCATGATGGAGGTGAAGGCCGAGTAGCGATGACAAGGTCGCCGATATCTCCCTTCTCCCCGTCTCCATACCGGGAGAAGGGGCCGGTTCACCCTCCGAAGCTGCAGCGTAGCTGCTGCGAAGGACGGGCAGGCGGATGAAGGTCAGCGCCATGCTTTCCAGGAAATTTCTCAGACGCACCGCGATCGCAGGTCTTTGCCTCGCCGGCTTGGCAGCGCTTTCCGTCGCCGCGCTCTGGGAGCTCGACCGCGCTTTCCCGCTGCCGCTGCCGGCAAAGCTGACGGTCTCGACGGAGGTGCAGGACCGCGACGGTCAGCTGCTGCGCGCCTTCGCCACGCCGGACGGCTATTGGCGGCTCGAGACCCGCCTCGACCAGGTCGACCGGCAATTCGTCGACATGCTGGTGGCTTACGAAGACAAGCGCTTCTGGGATCACCGCGGCGTCGATGTCCTGGCGCTTTGCCGTGCCGCCGGCCAGCTCGTCACCAGCGGCCATATCGTTTCCGGCGGCTCGACCTTGTCGATGCAGCTCGCCCGGCTGATCGAACCGCGCGACGGCCGCAGCCTCGGCTCCAAGATCAAGCAGATGCTGCGCGCCATCCAGATCGAACGGCGGCTCACCAAGCAGGAAATCCTCGAGCGCTATCTGACGCTAGCGCCTTATGGCGGCAATCTCGAAGGCGTGCGCGCCGCATCGCTCGCCTATTTCGGCAAGGAGCCGAAGCGGCTTACGGTTTCGGAAGCCGCCCTGCTCGTCGCGCTGCCGCAATTGCCGGAGAAGCGCCGGCCCGACCGCAATCTCGGCATTGCTCATGCCGCGCGCGACCGCGTGCTCACCCGTATGGTCTCGGCCGGTCTGCTCGGCGAACGCGAAGCCGCGCGCGCCGCGCTGGACGACGTCTCCGGCCTGCGCAGAAAATTGCCGACGCTGGCCGCGCATGCTTCCTATGCCATGCTGCCCAGGGCCGTGCCAGGCAAGCCGCTGCAGCTCACCATCCGCAAAAGCGTGCAGCAGGGGCTGGAACAGGTGGCAAGGGATGCCGCCAGGAAGCTCGGGCCGAAACTTTCCGTCGCCATGGTCATGGCCGATGCGCGCACCGGCGACATTCTGGGCGAGGTCGGCTCGGCCGATTTCTTCGATGCCAGCCGCTCCGGCTGGATCGACATGACCAAGGTGGTACGCTCACCCGGCTCGACGCTGAAGCCCTTCATCTATGGGCTGGCCTTCGAGCAGGGGCTGGTGGCGCAGGAGATGATCATCGAGGACAGCCCCGCCGATTTCGGCGGCTACCGTCCGAAGAATTTCGACATGGGCTACCAGGGCGACGTCTCGATCCGCCAGGCGCTGCAATTGTCGCTCAATGTGCCGGCGATCCGCGTGCTCGACGCCGTCGGTCCGGCACGACTGACGGCGCGCTTTCGCCAGGCAGGCGTCAACCCGATCCTGCCGGTCAACGAAGCGCCGGGCCTGGCGATCGGACTTGGCGGCGTCGGCGTGACCTTGCGCGACCTGGTGCAGCTCTATACGGGGCTGGCCAATGGCGGCAAGATGCATACGCTACGTGACGGCACCGAGCCGGCCGATGCCGAGCGCACCACCGCCGCCATTCTCGACGACCAAGCGGCCTGGCAGATCAACGACATCCTGTCCGGCGTGAAGCCGCCGGAAGGCGCCATGCAGCGCGGCATCGCCTACAAGACCGGCACCTCTTACGGCTATCGCGATGCCTGGTCCGTCGGCTTCGACGGCCGCTATGTGCTAGGTGTGTGGGTCGGCCGCGCCGATGCCAGCCCAATCCCCGGCCTGTCGGGCTATGTCTCGGCAGCACCCATCCTGTTCGAGGGCTTCGTCCGTTCCGGCCTTGCCGGTGTGCCGCTGCCCGGCCGGCCGCCGGGCGTCTTCAACCCCAAGCGCGATGAATTGCCGGTGACGCTCGCCCGCTTCGGCGCCGGCGCCGACGGTCTGGTGCAGGCCACCGCCACCGAGCCGGCGCCAACCATCATCTTCCCGCCCAACGGCGCCCGCGTCGACCTCGGCACCAATTCGGCCGAGGCCACGCCGCTGGTGCTGAAGCTGCAAGGCGGCCGGGCGCCGTTCCGCTGGCTCGCCAACGGCAAGCCGCTCGCCGGCATCGACCGCCGCCGCACCGCGACCTGGCAACCCGACGGCACCGGCTATTCGACGCTGACGGTGATCGATGCTGCGGGGCGAGCGGCAAGCGTGAAGGTTTTCGTTGAATAGGATGCGGCAAGCGATTCAGCAGATTGCGTTTTTCCATCTTCTGGATGGTGCGAGGCCCCCCTCTCTGGCCTGCCGGCCATCTCCCCCTCAAGGGGGGAGATCAGCAGCTTCGTGGCCTTCGCTAATCTTCAACGTTGGAAAGGCGGGCCCAGCGCCGAAACTGCCAATCTCCCCCCTTGAGGGGGAGATGCCCGGCAGGGCAGAGAGGGGGGCTTCGGGCCGACTTTTGTCGGGAGCATTCTTCGCAGCGCTTGCGCTAGCAATCGCGAGCCCTCCCTCAGCCCGCGCCGATCCCCTGCCCGCCGGCTTCGTCATGCTCGCCGATATCGACCCGACCATTCGCCAGGATATCCGCTACGCCGGCCTTGAAAACTTCCTGCACCGCAAAGCCGACGGCTATGAGGCGCCGGTCTGCATCCTGACGGCGCAGGCGGCGAAGGCGCTGTCCAGCGTCCAGAAAGCCATGACTGCCAAAGGCCTGACGCTGGTCGTCTTCGACTGCTACCGCCCCGCGCGAGCGGTTGCCGATATGGGCAGGTGGACAAGAGAAGGCGGCCGGCCTGACCCGCAATGGTATCCGACCGCCGAGCGTGGCGATCTCATCGCCAAAGGCTATATCGGCGAGTTCTCCAGCCATTCTCGAGGTTCGACGGTGGACCTTGCCATCGCCGAGCCCGGCAATAAAAGCGCGGTTCATCCGGCCTGCGGTGCGCCGGACGGCGGCACGCTCGACTTCGGCACCGGTTTCGACTGCTTTGACCCAAAGAGCGAAACCGCCAGCGCCTTGATCGACGCCGAAGCCACCGCAAACCGCAAGACGCTGCTGATCGCAATGCGCGCCGCCGGCTTTCGCAACTATGCGCGCGAATGGTGGCACTTCACCCTGGCCAAAGAGCCTTTCCCAAAACAGCGCTTCGATTTCCCGGTTAACGCCAATTGAGGCGCCCTGGGGTTGTCATCACCCTGACCGCTTCTAATTAGGGCCGGCGGATGAAGCCCTGCGGCCGCTGGCTGAGGAAGTTATTTCCTCAACCGGCCCAAGCTCGGCGAAAAATTGCTTCGAGGAGATGAAAAAGGCAACATTCAATGCATCTAAATTCTATAAACTTGGTAGAGTTCGTGCAGTTCAACGGAGGCCGGAATGACCAAACCTCATTTCAGGAAACTGCTCGGCGCGCTGGTCGCCACGTCTGTCCAGTTCGGCACGCTCGGTTTCGCGTTTGCCGACACGACCATTTTGAATGTGTCCTATGACCCGACACGTGAGCTCTATAAAGCCTATGACGAGGCGTTCGCCGCGCACTGGAAGGCTGAGACCGGCGAAACCGTCACCATCCAGCAGTCGCATGGCGGTTCCGGCGCGCAGGCCCGGGCGGTGATCGACGGCCTCGACGCCGACGTCGTCACGCTGGCCCTCGAAGGCGACATCAACGCCATCGTCTCAAAGACGAAGAAGATCAACCCGGATTGGCGCACGAAGTTCGAGAACAACTCCGCACCCTACACCTCGACCATCATCTTCCTGGTGCGCAAGGGCAATCCCAAGGGCATCCACGACTGGAGCGATCTGGTGAAGGACGGCGTCCAGGTGATCACGCCGAACCCGAAGACGTCCGGCGGCGCCCGCTGGAACTATCTTGCCGCCTGGGCCTACGCAAACGCCAATGACGGCAACGATGAAGCCAAGACCAAGGAGTTCGTCGGCAAGCTCTATGCGAACGTCCCGGTCCTCGATACCGGCGCGCGTGGCTCGACGGTGACCTTCGCGCAGAAGGGCCTGGGGGATGTGCTGATCGCCTGGGAGAATGAAGCCTATCTCGCGCTCGACGAATTCGGCGCCGACAATTTCGACATCGTCTACCCGCCGACCTCGATCCTGGCGGAACCGCCGGTCGCGGTCGTCGACGCCAATGTCGACGCCAAGGGCACGCGCAAGGTCGCGGAGGCCTATCTGGGCTGGCTCTATTCCAAGGAAGCGCAGACCATCATCGCCAAGAACCACTATCGCCCGGCCAAGCCCGACCTGGTGCCAGCCGAGGACCTTGCCAAGCTGCCGGCAATCAAGCTGGTCACCATCGACGACCCGCAATTCGGCGGTTGGAAGAAAGCGCAGCCTTACCATTTCGGCGACGGTGGTATATTCGACCAGATCTACAAACCGGCGCAGTGAGGACGGACGGCCGGAGCCTCACGGGCGTCCCGGCCGAATGCTACTGCGCGGAGCCATTCCGGTTTGAATAGAAGGACGATCCAGGACAGCATGACCACAGCACCCGTCAAGGCGGGGTGGCGATTCAAGCAGCCGAGTGTCATTCCGGGTTTCGGACTGACGCTCGGCTTCTCACTTGCCTACCTCACGCTCATCATCCTCATCCCGCTTTCGGGGCTGGTCTGGCGTTCGGCAGCGCTCGGCTGGGCCGATTTCTGGGCGATCGCCGTCGACCGACGCACCCTCAACGCGCTGAAGATAAGCTTCGGCACCGCCTTCCTGGCGGCTGTCGTCAACGTCGTGTTCGGCACCATCGTCGCCTGGGTGCTGGTCCGCTACCGCTTCCCTGGACGCCGCATCGCCGACGCGATGGTCGACCTGCCCTTCGCCCTGCCAACGGCCGTCGCCGGCATCGCGCTCACCACGCTCTATGCACCGAACGGCTGGATCGGCCAGCTTCTGATGCCGCTCGGCATCAAGGTCGCCTACACGCCGCTCGGCATCGTCGTCGCGCTGGTGTTCATCGGCCTGCCCTTCGTCGTGCGCACGGTACAGCCGATCATGGAAGAGATCGACAAGGAGGTCGAGGAAGCAGCCGCCACGCTCGGCGCCAGCCGTTTCCAGATCATCACCCGCGTGCTTTTTCCGGGCCTGGCGCCGGCGATCATTACCGGCTTCTCCCTCGCCTTCGCGCGCGGCGTCGGCGAATACGGCTCGGTCATCTTCATCGCCGGCAACCTGCCCTTCAAGTCCGAGATCGCGCCGCTTCTCATCGTGATCAGGCTTGAGGAATACAATTACGAGGCGGCGACCGCGATCGCCGCGATCATGCTGGCGCTGTCCTTCGTGATGCTTTTGGTGGTCAATCTCGTCCAGACATGGAGCCGCAAGCGCTATGGCTGATCCCGAGATCAAATCCTACGAGCCGCATCACGAGAGCCAGTCGGCTGCGGTGACCGAAAGCCGGCCCGTCAAGGCCGTGCTGATGGCAATCGCCTTCGCCTTCCTTGCAGTCTTCCTGCTTTTGCCGCTGATCGTCGTCTTTCATGAGGCGCTTGCCAAAGGCATCGGCGCCTACACGGAAGCCCTTTCCAGCCCCGATACGCGCTCCGCCATCCGCCTGACGTTGCTTGTGGCGGCGATCTCGGTGCCGCTCAACGTCGTCTTCGGCATCTCTGCCGCCTGGGCCATCGCCAAGTTCGAATTCAAGGGCAAGGCGTTCCTGACCACGCTGATCGACCTGCCCTTCTCGGTCTCGCCGGTCATCTCCGGCCTGGTCTATGTGCTGCTCTTCGGCGCGCAGGGGCTGCTCGGCGCCTGGTTGAAGGCGCATGGCATCGTCATCCTCTTCGCCGTGCCCGGCATCGTGCTGGCCACCATCTTCGTCACCTTCCCCTTCGTCGCCCGCGAGCTCATCCCGCTGATGCAGGAACAGGGCAATGGCGACGAAGAGGCGGCGCTTTCGCTGGGCGCCAGCGGCTGGCAAACCTTCTGGTATGTGACGCTGCCCAACGTCAAATGGGGACTGCTCTATGGCGTGCTTCTGTGCAATGCGCGCGCTATGGGCGAGTTCGGCGCGGTCTCGGTGGTTTCGGGCCATATACGCGGCCTCACCAACACCATGCCGCTGCATGTCGAGATCCTTTATAACGAATACAACGCCGTCGGCGCCTTTGCCGTCGCTTCGCTGCTGGCCGGCCTGGCGCTGGTGACGCTGGTCTTGAAAACGCTTTTGGAGATGCGCTACGGCGCCGAGCTTGCCGCGACACGCGGACACTGAACACTACCTGTCGCCCGAGAGTGCCTGGCAGTTTGGGAACACCGACAGCATCAACGAACCGAGGGATTTGCATGGAAGTTCGCGTCGTCAACGTGCGCAAGGAGTTCGAGCGGTTTCCAGCGCTCCATGATGTATCGCTCGACATCAGGTCCGGCGAGCTCATCGCGCTGCTCGGGCCGTCCGGCTCCGGCAAGACGACGCTGCTTCGGCTGATCGCCGGCCTGGAACGGCCGACCAAGGGCGCGATCTTCTTCGGCGACGAGGACGCCTCGCAGAAGTCGATCCAGGAGCGCAATGTCGGCTTCGTCTTCCAGCATTACGCGCTGTTCCGCCACATGACGGTTGCCGACAACATCGGCTTCGGCCTGAAGGTCCGGCACGGCGCCGCAAGGCCGTCGGGGCAGGAAATCCGCCGCCGGGCCCTGGAATTGCTCGATCTCGTCCAGCTGTCGGGCCTGGAGAAACGCTACCCCGCTCAGCTTTCAGGCGGCCAGCGCCAGCGCGTCGCGCTCGCCCGCGCCATGGCGATCGAGCCCAAGGTGCTTTTGCTCGACGAACCGTTCGGCGCGCTCGACGCACAGGTTCGCCGTGAGCTGCGCCGCTGGCTGCGCGAGATCCACGACCGCACCGGCCACACGACCGTCTTCGTCACGCATGACCAGGAAGAAGCGCTGGAGCTTGCCGACCGCGTCGTCGTCATGAGCCAGGGCCGCATCGAGCAGGTCGGCACCGCCGACGATATCTACGACACGCCGAACTCGCCCTTCGTCTACTCCTTCATCGGCGAGTCGAGCTCACTGCCGGTCAAGGTCGAGAACGGCGAGGTGTGGATCGCCGACCGGCCGATCGGGCTCTCGGCGCCGCATGCGCCTTCCGGTGAGGCGATCCTCCACTTCCGTCCGCATGACGTCGACCTGGTCGACGGCTGCAGCGGCTGCATCGCCGGCACCGTTGCCGCCAGCCGCCGCGTCGCCGGCACCAGGCGCGTCGAGCTCGAGATCGGCGGTGAGCGCCAGCGCGTCGAGATCGAGCTGCCCGTAGACCATCCTGCGGCGCAGAAGAGCCGGGTGGCTTTCAGGCCGCGACGCTGGAAGCTTTTTCCGGCGTCGTGATCGTCGCGTCGAGCGCTACTCCAACCAGTTCTCGAGCTTCAGCTTGCCGATCCGGCTGAACTCGGCCATGTTGGCTGTCACCAGCGTGGAACCTGACGCGCAGGCGTGAGCAGCGATAAAGAGGTCGTTGTGGCCGATGGTCTCGCCCCTGCCTTCCAGTTCGGCGCGCAGCGCGCCGTACTCGGCATCCGCCGGCACATCGAGCGGCAGCACCGGAATCTCGGCCAGCAGTTCCTCGACCTTCTTGAGCAACTTGGCTGATCCCTTCCTGGCGCAGCCGTACCGCAGTTCCGAAGCGACGACGATGCTGGTGCACACGGCAGCGTCCCCCTCGCGCGCCATCGCATTGGCGGCCTTGCCGGTCGGGTTTCTGATCATGTCGCTTATGATGTTTGTGTCGAGCATGAACCGCATCAAAAAATGTCCTCGGGTCCGACGGGACTATCCTTGATCTCGGGGAAGTCATCCTCAGGACCCAGCGGGGCTTCCTTCGCCCACTGGGCGAGCAGCGCCGTGAGACCTGATTTACGAATGGGCTCGATAACAAGACGGTCGCCCTCGCGGCTGATCAGGACCTTGTCGCCGGGGAGTTCGAACTCGACTGGAATCCGCACCGCCTGGCTGCGGTTGTTGCGAAACAGCTTTGCCTCCTTCGGCGGCGTCGCTGCATGGCGTTGTTGGCTCATCACGGCATCCCCTTGTATATGCCATATGTATATGCCAAGGCACCGAAGCGCAATCTTTTTGCCTATGATATCGCCCCACAATGACTCTTGCTGGAAAGAAATCCTAACAACCGACTATTCCGGCGGTGACTTTTTTCACCTGACGCCGTCTAGCCGGCGCGCGTGTCTCGCCGCTCAACAGCGCCACGGCTATCATCGGCCATTGCCATATTTTCCTCGGAGCCCGTTTTCATGAAGCGTCTGTTGCTCGGCATCGCGGCTGTTGCCGGTCTCGTCCTCGCATCCTCCCAAGCCTGGTCAGCCGACAAGCTTTTGAATGCGTCCTATGATGTCGGCCGCGAGTTGTTCGCCGACATCAACAAGGCCTTCATCGCCAAGCACCCCGGCGTCGCGATCGACCAATCGCACGCCGGCACCTCGGCGCAGGCGCGCGCGATCGCCGAAGGCCTTGGCGCCGATGTCGTCACCTTCAACCAGGTCACCGATGTCGACTTCCTGGTCAAGAAGGGCCTCGTCTCGGCCGACTGGCAGAAGAATTTCCCGGACAACGCCTCGCCCTTCTATTCGCTGCCGTCCTTCCTGGTGCGCGCCGGCAATCCCAAGCATATCAAGGACTGGAACGATCTGGCGCGCGACGACGTGCAGGTGATCTTCCCGAACCCGAAGACATCCGGCAATGCGCGCTACACCTATCTCGCCGCCACAGCCTACGCCAAGGAAGCCTTCAAGGGCGACGACGCCAAGGTGAAGGAGTTCATCACCAAGCTCTTCAACAACGTGCCGATCTTCGACACCGGCGGCCGCGCCGCCACCACCACTTTCGTCCAGCGCGAGATCGGCGACGTGCTGATCACCTTCGAGTCGGAGACGCGCGGCATTCGCAAGGAGTATGGCGACGACAAGTTCGAGCAGGTCACGCCTTCGGTCAGCCTGCTGGCCGAGTTCCCCGTAGCCGTCGTCGACAAGGTCGCCGACGAGCATGGCAGCCGCGATCTCGCCAAGACCTATCTCGACTTCCTCTATACGCCCGAGGGCCAGGAGATCGCCGCCGGGAACGGCTTGCGTGTCCGCGACGCGACGGTCGCCGCCAAGCACAAGACGGACTTCCCGGATGTCCGGCTGCTGACCGTGGAGGACGTCTTTGGCGGCTGGGACAAGGTGCAGAAAGAGCATTTCGCCGCCGGCGGGCTGCTCGATCAGGCCTACGGCAGCCGTTGAAAGCTCCGCAATCAGGAAGAGCAGGAAAGCCGGCTTTGCCGGCTTTTTTCATGTAAGCGGGGCTGCATGAGTTCGCGGGGAAATCCCAACCCAAATGTGAAAAACGTTACGAAGAATCAACGCGTTTGTGCCTAAGCTGCGGTGCGAATTATTGGGCCAGGCGGCGTCAGGCGGTCAAACTGTCATGATTTGCACACAAACAACCGCCAGATGCAGGCGCATTGGGGTTGATGAACTGAATCGGGCATGCTGACCAAAAAAGGCAAATACGGCCTCAAGGCCCTCGTGCATCTTTCCGGCCTGCCGGCTGGCCAGCTTGCATTCGTCAACGACATCGCCGTCGCCAACAACATCCCGAAGAAATTCCTGGATGCGATCCTGGGCGAATTGCGCAATGCCGGTTTCGTCCAGAGCCGCAAGGGCAAGGAAGGCGGTTATCGCCTTGCCCGTCCCGCTTCCGAGATCAAGATCGGCCATGTCGTGCGCGTGCTCGACGGGCCGCTGGCGCCGATCCCTTGCGCCAGCCGCACGCAATACCAGCGCTGCGAGGACTGCGACGAGGCCACCTGCCAGGTCCGCCATATGATGCTGGAAGTGCGCCAGGCGATCGCCGAGGTGCTCGACAACCGCAGCCTCGCCGCTATGCGCGACGCCGACAACGACGATTTCCCGGCGGAGCTCACCTCTCAGATTTGAAGCGACCCGGCCCTGACGGCAGTCCCGTCGGTTGCTTGTCTGCTTTCCACGCAGTAAAGCGGCTGGAGGATAAAACAGGGCTCTGACGCATGAGGCTGCCTTGGCTTGGCAATTCCCGTAAGGCCAGCCGGCAATCATCGTCGAACGACATCTATCATACCGAGATCACGGCCGATGTGCCTGTACCGGAGCGCGGCGAGTCCGTTCGCTTCTTCAGCCGCAAGGTGGTGCGCCCCGGCAAATTGCGTCGCTTCACCAATCGGGATCCGCGCGAGAGCCTGTTGTCCTGTTTTTATCTCGGCGTCGCGGCGATGCTGCCGGTCTCCTGGTGGAGCTCGATCTGCGGCTGGGTGTCCAGGCTCAGGCGCAAGCGCCACTTCCGCAAGGAGTTTGCCCGTTACGACGTCGCGGTGAAGGCCGTGCTCGGCGATGCCGTCGACACGAAAAGCATGTTCGAGGCGCAACTCGCCGCCGTTCACCGCCGGCGGCTGACGCTTGCGGCGCATCTCGTCGCCGGCTGGCGCTGGTCGCCGGCGATCCGACTCGAAGGCCTCGAGGCTCTGCAACAAGCCCTGCGCAACGGGCGCGGCGCCATCGTGTGGTGCGACCAGTTCACGGCGCAGACGATCATGGGCAAGCGCGCCCTGCATGAGGCCGGCGTCGATGCCCATCAGGTGAGCGCACGCTACCACGGCTTCTCGCCGAGCATGTTCGGCCTGCGCGTGATCAACCCGCCGCTGGTCAGGCTCGAGAACCGCTTCCTGAAAAGCCGGATCGTCTTTGAGCGCACCGACGCCTATCAGGTCACCACGCGTATCCAGAAGGTGCTGAAAGCAAACGGCGTGGTGCTGATGACCAACACCGTCTATGCCGGCTCCGCCTTCACCGAGGCCGCCATGGGCGAGCGCGGCTGGACCCACCTCGCCTCGGCGCCGGCAAACTTCGCCGCGCGCGCCGGCGCTGGGCTGTTTCATATGGCGACCATCGAGACGGCGCCCTTTCGCGAATATAGGGCGATCGTCAAAGAACTGAGCGCGACGCCAGAGGCGCCCGCATCGTCTGCCAAGGACATGACAGGGAAGACCCTCGTCGTTCAGGCGGGATTTGTCCTGTCGAAGCGCGACCGGATGCTGGAGACGCTCAAACTCTGTCCTGAGCAGATGATGGCCTGGTCGAGCGCCGTGCGGCTGACCGAGCAGCCAGCCGAAGCCGCGATCGGCAACGACGAAGCCTGATTGCCAACTGATCTAGCGGACGATCTCCTGCAGGATCCCTGCAACACTTCGCGTTCCGTCGACCGTCACGGCCCGTTCGTCCGCCGCAGGCTCCTCCAGCGTGGCGAACTGGCTGTCGACGAGGCTGGCGGGCATGAAATGGCCCTTGCGATCGGCGACCCGTCGCCAAGCAGTCTCCCGATCGATCCTGAGATAGAGGAAGACCATACCGGGGCAGAAGCGGCTCAGCCGGTCACGATAACTTCGCTTCAGCGCCGAGCACGCCGCCACCGCCTTCCGCCCATGGGCAACCGAGGTCGCGATACGCTCGCCTATGGCGTCGAGCCAGCCCGCGCGCAACGCATCGGTCAGCGGCTCGCCGCGCGCCATGCGCGCCACATTCTCCGGCGGATGCAGCAGGTCTCCTTCGATGAAGTCGGCGCCCAGCGCCTTGGCGAGCGCCTCGCCGACGGCGGTCTTGCCGCAGCCGGCAACGCCCATGACGACGATGGCGGGCGCCGTCCGAAGATCGTTCATGCCAGGCTCCGGGGTCTGCGGTCTTGCGCTCGCCTCATTTACCCTCAGCGGCTTGCCGGCGCGCGCCCGTAAAGCAGGAGCATGGCGACGATGACGACGCCATAGATGATCTGCCGCCCTGCTTCCGGCATCTGCATGACCGAGAGGATGGATTGCAGGAGTGTGATCAGGATCACGCCGGCCACTGTGCCCAGATAGGAGCCCCGCCCGCCCAGGATCGATGTGCCGCCCAGGACAACCGCCGCGATCGACGGCAGGAGATAGGCATCGCCCATGGACTGCGCCGCCTTGGATGCATAGCCCGCCAGAAGCACGCCGCCAAAGGCAGACAACCCGCCGGAGACGGCGAAGGCGATCATGACGATGCGACGCGTGTCGATGCCGGACAGATAGGCGGCGCGCTCACGGTTGCCGATGCCGTAAACGGCGCGGCCGAAGCTTGTGCGGGTCAGCGCGAAGACCATCGCGGCGCCGATCAGCACCCAGATGATGACGGCATTGGGAACGCCCGGGATGGTGAAACCGGTTGCCAGGTAGCGCATCGCGGCGGTCGCCGAATCCTGTGGCGAGAAGCCGCCTGTGTAGACCACCATCAGCCCTTGCGCCACGGCATTGGTGGCTAAAGTAATGATCATCGAGGGGATACGCAGATAGGCGACACCGATGCCGTTGACGATGCCTACCGCCACGCCGCACAGGACGCCGAAGGGGATGGCGAGAGCAACGCCGACCGGCCCGTAAGCCGCGGCCGCGCAGGCCATCATGGCGCCGGCGGCCACGGCCCATGGCACGGAAAGGTCGATCTGGCCAAGCAGGATGACCAGCATCATGCCGGTGGCGATGACGCCGAGGAAAGACGCGACCTTCAACTGCTGCAGGAGATATTCCGGCGATAGGAAGTTGCGCGAATAGAGGCTGCCGAGCAGGAGCAGGACCCCGATGCAGGCAAAGGCCGTCAGCACTGCCGGGTCGGCGCGCCGGATGAATTTGGGCATGCGGCCGGCAATGCCGCCCATGATGCCGCCATGCGTCGTTTCGCTCACAGGAACCACTCCAGCCGGTTGCGTACCCGAAACAGCGCGAAGGCGCCAAGGCTGACCGCGATCAACAGGATAACGCCCTGGAACAACGGCTGCCAGAGCGGATCGAAATCGAAGACGAATAAGAGGTCGCCTATGGTGCGAAAGGCAAGCGCGCCGAAGATCGCGCCGATGGCGCTGCCCTTGCCGCCGAACAGCGACACGCCGCCGAGCACGACGGCGGCGATCGAAAACAGCGTGTAGGCGTTGCCGCTGGCATAGGCCGCCTCGCCCGTATAGGTGAAGAAGGTCAGGAACAGTCCGCCGATCGCCGCAAGCAGGCCGGCAAGCGTATAAGCCAGCAACTTGCCTCTGCGGATCGGCACCCCGGACATGTAGGCCGCCGTCTCCGACGAGCCCGCGGCATAAGCGGCGCGCCCAAGCTCGGAGCGACTGAACGGCACCCAGACGACAAGCACGATGACGAGCAGCGCCACGAGGCTCGCCGGCACGACGCCGAAGAAACGCCCAGTCAGGAAATCGGCAAGATCCTCGTTGACCGATCCGCCCGGAACGGGTCGCAAAAGCAAGGCCAGGCCGAAATAGACGGCGCCCGTGGCGATGGTGGCCACGATCGGCTGCAGCCGCCCGTAGATGACAATGGCGCCGTTGACCGCCCCGCAGATGAGCCCGGTGCCCAGCACCGCCAGCACGCCGAACGCCGTTTCCAGGCCGGTGCCGACCACCAGCCATGAAGCCATGCAGTTGGTCAGCGTGAAGATCATGCCAACCGACAGATCGATGCCGGCGGTGATCACCACCAATGTCTGCGCCATCGCGACGAAGGCGAGCAGCACGCCCTTGTTGGCGGCCGTCTGCACGACATTGGCGGTGAAGCCGGCCGGATGGTTCGCGCTGTAAATGGCGAACATGACGATGAAGATGCCGAAGGCCAAAAGCGTTCCGCGTTGTTCGGCCAGCCGGTAGCGCCAATCCTTCACGCGTGCTCTCCCTGCCCGATGCGGACATCATCGCCGTGGATGTTGAGCGCGCTGGCGATAAGCGCATGCTCGGTGAGCCCCGCGCCGACCAGCTCGCGCTTGACCGCGCCGTCATAGAGCACGAGCACGCGGTCGCAGCAGCCGATCAGCTCGTCATAGTCCGTCGAATAGAACAGGATCGCAGCACCCGCATCGGCGAGGTTGCGCATCAGTTGGTAGAGCTCCTGCTTGGTGCCGACATCGATGCCGCGCGTCGGATCGTTGAGCAGGATGATGCGCGGCTGCCGCATCAGCCATTTGGCGATCACCACCTTCTGCTGGTTGCCGCCGGAAAGCGCGCCGACCGGAATGTCCAGGCCCGCCGTCTTGATCGCCAGCAGCCCGACCATGTCGTCGATCAGGCGCTGTTCGGCGGCGCGGTCGATGATGCCGGCCTTGGACAACCGGTCGAGTGCTGCAAACGACAGGTTCTCGCGCACCGTCATCGGCAGCATCAGTCCTTCGGTCTTGCGATCCTCGGGGATCAGCGCCATGCCGATGCGGCCGTGGCTGGCCGCGGTCGGGCTGGCGATCGAAACCGGCTTGCCGTCGATCAGCACCTCGCCGCGCAGGCCGCGCAGCACGCCGAAGAAGGCAAGCAGCAATTCGCGCTGGCCCTGCCCATCCAGACCGCCCAGGCCCACAACCTCCCCTGCCCTGACACTCAGCGAAATATTGTCCAGCCGGTCGGCCCAGGAGAGATTGCGCGCCTCGAGCACCGTCGCAGCGGCCGGGGCGGAAGCGGGTTTCGGCGGGAAGATATGGCTGTATTCGCGGCCGATCATCAGCTCGACCACCTCATTGTCGCTCTTCGAGCCGGCGGGGTAGCTGGCGACGTTGCGGCCGTTGCGGAACACCGTGCAATGGTCGGCGAGTTCCGCGATCTCGTTCATGCGGTGCGAGATGTAGAGCAGCGCCAGCCCTTCCGAGCGCAGCCGTTTCAACACCTCGAAGACCTTGGCGACGTCCGCCGCCGTCAGCGCCGAGGTCGCCTCGTCGAGGATCAGGATGCGCGGCTTCCGAGCCAGCGCCTTGGCGATCTCCACCATCTGCCGGCGCGACAGCGGCAGGTCCTTGACCAGCGCGCGGGGATGAATGTCGGAAGCGCCGGCGCGTGCCAGCGCTTCCTCAGCGATCTTCCGCTGCGCCTTGCGGTCGATCATGCCGAAACGCTTGGGTGGATTGGAAATGACGATGTTGTCGGCGACGCTGAGCTCCGGAATCAGCGACAGCTCCTGGAAAATGCAGACGATGCCGGCCTGGTTGGCGGCGGCAGGCGAAGCGAAAGTGACCTCGCTTCCGTCCAGTGTCATGCGCCCTTCATCCGGCGCCACGACGCCGGCCATGACCTTGATCAGCGTCGATTTGCCGGCGCCGTTCTCGCCGAGGATGGCGTGGATGCTGCCGGCGGTGACCGTCAGCTCGGCCTTCTCCAAGGCCCGCACGCCGCCATAGCGCTTGGATATGCCTTCCATGCGGAAGAGCGGAGCCGTGCCGTCCATCAGCCCTCCCCGGCCGGTTTTGATTGAGGAGACAGTGCCGCGGGGCTCGCCGCGGCACTGTCCAGTCAGACTATTTGTTTTCCTTGGTCTGGCCCATGATTTCCTGCGCGGTGAAATTGATGCCGCAGGTCGGGAAGGAATTGCCGACGAAGAAATTGTCGGACTGGTCGGGGAAGAAATCCTGACCCGCCTTGAAGTTCGGATCCTCGACGATGGCCAAAGGCAGCTTGACCGATTGCGGCACGACATTGCCTTCGAGCGCGGCAATCGCCGTCTTGATGGCAACCGCCACCTGGGCCGGGCCGGTACCGGCGGACGAGCATTTCAGCCCGTCGGCCGCATGCGCGGCGCAGAATTTGCGGAAGCCGTTTTCCGTCTCGCCGCCGAACGGCACGAACGGATGCTTGGCGTCGATCATCGCCTGCACGATGCCGGTGTCGCCGCCCTGCCCGGTGATGCCGTCGAACGGGCCGCTGGTGGCGATCGCGTCGGCCGTGGCCTTTTGCGCCACGCCGTCATCCCACTTGCCGACCACCTCGGTGACGGCCCACTTCTTGCCGGAACCGTCGAGCACCTCGTGGATGCCATTGTGGCGGTCGGTGTCGACCGAAGTACCGGCGACACCGCGCACCTCGAGCACCTTGCCGCCATTCGGCACATGCGCGACCAGCCACTTGCCCCAGAGCTCGCCGAGGCCCTTCTGATCGACATTGACGTTGATCGCGTCCTTGGTGTCGAGGATGTTGTCGAAGGCGACCAGCACGACACCGGCTTCCTTGGCGCGCTTGATGACCGGCCCGAATGCGGTCGGGTTCTGCGCGTTGACGACGATCGCGTCAAAGCCGGAATCGATGAAGTTGTTGATCGCCGAGATCTGCGCCGGCACATCCTCGCCGGTTGACACGACCTTGAATTCCTTGAGCTTCTTGGCGACATCCGGCTGCGCCGCATAGGCCTTGGCCGTCTGGATCATCTGAATGCGCCAGGTGTTGGCGATGTAGCCGTTGGCAAGCGCGATGCGGTATGGACCGTCCTTCTTCGGATACTTGAAAAACTGCGTGTCGGCCGACCACGGCGCGAAGCAGTCCGGCTCGGCCGCGGGCCCCTTGACGACCTCGGGTCCGGCGATCGCCGACGAACTCAGCATGACAAATGCGGTGGCGGCAATGACGCCGCCAACGAGTGACTTGATCATCGATATTCCTCCCAGTTGCAGTTCTGCTTGTTATGAATCTTTGGCGATACGGTCGGCAACCCTCCGGCCAACCAGACACCCACACAGGACGGCCGCGCCGCCCTGATCCTCCTCGTCCCCCTCAGCTCTCTGGCAATTTAGAAAACTATCATATTATACATAATAAACAAGTACGAGCTGTTGCTTATGTATAATAAACAGCCTTCCCGCCTCGCCGAGCCTTTACCGGCATGCAAATGGTAGCGCTACCATCTCAGGCTGTAAAGCATCATCTTAAGGAACCAACAGTACCGCGTCAGCGCGCGGTGCTCTCGCGCCGCATCAGCTCGAAACCGAGATCGACGATCCGCTGTTCCGGCCGGTTTCCGGCGATCGCCGACAACGCCATGGCGACGGCACGGGTGCCGATTTCATAGCGATGGGTGCGCACGCTTGTGATTGAAGGAAACGACACCTGCATCATGTCGAGATCGTTGAAACCGACAATGCCGATCTGCTTCGGCACGTCGATCGATGCGCGATGGCATTCGAACAGAACGCCAAGCGCGATATCGTCATTGTTGCAGAACACGCCGTCCAGCGTCGGCATCTTGGCCAGCGCGTCGCGGAACAACTCGCGCCCGAGCGTCACGCTTGACGGCACCGGCGTTGTGGTGACCAGCCGCGCGTCGAACAGGCCGGCGGCCTCCATCGCGGCGCGGTAGCCGGCAAGGCGCCGCTGCGAACGCGGATCCATCCGCGCGCCGATGAAGCCGATCTTGCGGTATCCGGCTTGCAGCAGGTGTTCGGCGGCGGTCCTGCCGCCGTCGAGATGCGAGAAGCCGACCATCATGTCAACCGGGTCCGGCCCGGTCTCCATCACTTGCACCACCGGGCAGCCGGCATTCTCCAGCAGTCGTCGCGCGCTGGGCGTCTGGTCTATGCCGGCCACGATCAGCGCCGCCGGGCGTTGCGATCCGAAGACCTGCAGCAGCCGCTCTTCCTCCAGGCCTGAATAATGGGTGTTGCCGATCTGGATGCGGAACGGACTGTCGGAAAGACTGTCATAGATGCCGCGCACCACCTCGGCGAAGACGTTGTTGGTCAGCGATGGCACCAGCACGCCGAACACCTCCGCGCGCGCCGAGGCAAGCGCGCGGGCGTTCGGGTCGGGCACGTAGCCGAGCTCGTCGACCGCGGCCTGTATCTGCCGTCGAAGGTCTTCCGACACCCGCCCGGGCTCACGCAAGGCGCGCGACACCGTGATCGCGCCGACACCGGCCTTGCGCGCCACGTCGGCAATGGTCGGACGGCCGCCGCCACGACGGGAGCGCGGCTTGGTCAAGGGCGAGCCTCGTGCGTCAAATCCCGCCTGCTGCGCGCTTGCAATGCCATTGACCCTGGTGTCGCCATCTAGCAGGCCTGTACCACATTCCCTGCCCTTGGCGTCGCGCAGCCGCGATTTGTTGTCAAGCTGAGGGCATTTCAGGAGAAGCGCCGGCGCGAGCCGTCAGGCCATGACGACGCCGCTGCGCCTTGCCCTCCAGAACACCACGACCATCATCAGGATGTTGAGCAGGTTCCACCCAATTCCGTTGAGGAACGCGGCCGCGTAAGATCCGGTGAGATCGTAGATCCAGCCCGACATCCAGCCGCCGATAGCCATGCCGAAAATGGTCGCCATGATGACGATGCCAACGCGCTGGCCGGCCTCCTTGGCGGGCATGTATTCGCGCACAATGATCGCATAGCAGGGCACGATGCCGCCTTGCGACAGGCCGAACACCAGCGAGACGACATAGAGCGAGGCAAGACCGTCGAAGGGAATGTAGAAGAACAGCGACAGGCACTGCAGCACCGAACCGATCAGCAAGGTCTTCACCCCGCCGATACGGTCGGCGACGAAGCCGGAAACAAGGCGGCTGACGACTCCGGCGGCCATCATGATCGACAGCATATCGGCGCCGTGGGCGACACCATAGCCGAGGTCCATGCAATAGGCGACGATATGCACCTGCGGCATCGACATCGCCACGCAACAGCCAAGACCGGCTATGACGAGCAGCGCCTGAAGGGCGGTCGGCGACAATGAGATCGGCTGGACCGGGCGTGCGCCTGGCGAGCCTGCGACGACCACCGGGGCGCGACGCCGCAGCATTATGACCAGCGGCGCCATAGTCACCAGGCAAGCGATGCCGATAGCCACATAGGTGAAGCGCCAACCCTCCGCCTTCATCAGCGGCGGTATGATTGCTGGCCAGACCGTTCCGGCGAGATAGCTGCCGGCCGCGGCCGTAGCCACGGCAACGCCGCGCCGGCGGTTGAACCAGTGCGAGATATCGGCGATCAGCGGTCCGAAAATCGCCGATGTCCCCACCCCGATGAGCAAGCCTTGGGCGAGCGTGAATTGCAGGATCGAAGTGGAGAGCGACGCCAGCGCGAAGCCGGCACCCAGGGCCATCGAGGAAACCAGCGCCGGGATCCAGTAACCGACACGGTCGATGGCGCGGCCGACCAGCACATTGCCGGCGGCGAAGCCGACCATTGTAGCGGTGTAAGGCATCGAGGCGGCGGCACGATCGACGCCGAACTCGGCCTGCACGGCGGGCAGGACCACGACTACGGCCCACATGCCGACGCCGCCGATCGTCGCCAGCAGCAAGGAGATCCCGAGCCGCGTCCACGCGTAGAAGCTGTCGATGCCGGCGCTGTTTGCCGCGTTTCCTGGAATTGTCGTCACGGCGTCTCCTGTTCGCGATTTCTTCGAGATCGCGCGTTTGAGCGCACTATCGGCCCATTTCCTGAGCCGAGCAGCGCCACGACCGGCAAATCCGTGGCTCCAGAACCGGGAACCCGCCTCACCTCATGGGGTTTCTCTGAAGGAAGGAGTTTGTCATGACCGCCAAGAAGAAATGGTCGGCCGACGTGACCGAACACAGCGACGCCCTCGATCTCGAGGAGCACGTCTTCGAATCCGATGACGCGAAGAAGATCGCCGCCTCGCTCAAGCGCTCGGCCGAGCACAGCCACCGCCGCAAGGCAGAGCCGTTCCAATCCGCCATGTCGATGTTGAATTTCTACATCAACCGTGCCGGCAAGAATCTGCCTGACGAGCGCAAGAAGGTGCTGGAAAAGGCGAAGGACGAGCTGCGTGTCGCCTTCGGTCGCGAAAAGCAGGATTAAGGGTTGCTGGGAGCGCTAGCACCAGTTCCTCAACACAGGGATCTGGAAAGATTGCAGGCTTGTCGGGCAAGGCTATCAGCATCCGTTTGGGGTGTTCAGCGCAAACGCTGGCGATGAGCTGAAGCCCCCCAACCTCGTCATTCTAGGGCGGAGCTACGCGAAGCGCAGCGCAGACCCGAGGATCCTGTGTGTTGGTTCTGGTGTATGGTTGAAGTGGGAAGGAGACCGAATGAATCCTGGTCGTCCTTTCGGACAGGC